>VFKJ01000889.1 GCA_009885595.1 Myxococcales bacterium
GCAGATGCGGCCATAGTGCGTGGGGTGCACGTCACGCACCTCGAAGCCGGCGCGCTCGCGGGTCAGACCGCCGGGCCCGAGGGCCGAGAGGCGACGCTTGTGCGTCACTTCGGACAGCGGGTTCGTCTGGTCCATGAACTGCGAGAGCTGGCTTGAGCCGAAGAACTCCTTGATCACCGCGGTCACCGGCTTCGCGTTGATCAGGTCGTGCGGCATGAGCGTCTCGATCTCCTGGAGGCTCATGCGCTCCTTGATCGCGCGCTCCATGCGAACGAGGCCGATGCGGTACTGGTTCTCGAGCAGCTCGCCCACCGCGCGCACGCGGCGGTTGCCGAGGTGGTCGATGTCGTCGATCTGACCCTTGCCGTTCTTCAGGTCGATCAGGTAGCGAATCGTCTCGAGGATGTCGCGCTTGGTCAGCACCTGGTTGTCCAGGGGCTCCTCGAGGCCGAACTTGCTGTTGAGCTTGAGGCGGCCGACCTTGCTCAGGTCGTAGCGCTCGGGGTTGAAGAACAGCACGTTGTTGAACAGGTTGACGGCCGTCTCAGGGGTCGGCGGGTCACCCGGGCGAACGCGGCGGTAGATCTCCATCACCGCTTCTTCCGGCGACTCGATCTTGTCCATCAAGAGCGTGTCGCGCAGGTACGGGCCGACGTTGAGGTTGTCGATGAAGAGGACCTTGATCTCCTTCACGCCGCGCTTGAGCAGCTCGTCCACCGCCGCCTGGCTCAGCTCCTCGTTGCACTCGACCAGCACTTCGCCGGTCGACTCGTCGACCACGTCGTAGGCCGAGACCTTGGTGAAGAGCTCCTCGGCGTCGAGCGGCAGCCGGGTGATCTTCGAGGCCTCCAGCTTCTTCAAGCTGGCGCGGGTGAACTTGCGGTTCTTCTTGACGATCACCTCGCCCGACTTGGTCTTCACGTCGCGGGTGGCGCGCTGGTTGTAGAGCAGCTCGAAGTCCACGGACTTCTCGAACTCCTGCTCGGAGTACAGGTAGATGGTCTCCGAGGCGTAGAAGTAGTTGAGGATCTCCTCGGTGGAGCCCTTGAACTCGAGCGGGCTCTTCTTGGCGGTGTCCTTCACCGCGCCCAGGGCGCGGATGAGCACGGTGACCGGCAGCTTGCGGCGGCGGTCGATGCGCACGTACAGCAGGTCTTTGTGGTCGAACTCGAAGTCGAGCCACGAGCCGCGCGAGGGAATGACGCGGGCGTTGTAGAGCAGCTTGCCAGACGAGTGGCTCTTGCCCTTGTCGTGGTCGAAGAAGGCGCCGGGCGAACGGTGCAGCTGGCTCACCACGACACGCTCGGTGCCGTTGATGATGAAGGTGCCGTTCTCGGTCATCAGCGGGATCTCGCCGAAGTAGACCTCCTGCTCCTTCACGTCGCGAATCGACTGCGCGCCGGTCTCTTCGTCCTTGTCCCAGACCACGAGCCGGACGACGACCTTGATGGGCGCCGCGAAGGTCATGCCGCGCTGGCGGCACTCGTCGACGTCGTACTTGGGCTTCTCGAGGTTGTAGCTGACGAACTCGAGCGAGCTGGTCTCGTTGAAGTCGCGAATCGGGAAGACCGACTTGAACACCGCCTGGAGCCCGACATCTTCTCGCTTCTCGGGCAGCACATCAGCTTGCAGGAACTTCTCGTAGCTCTGCTTCTGGATGTTGATGAGGTTGGGGATCTCAATGACCTTGCTGATCTTCGCGAAGCTCTTCCGCACGCGGAAGTTGTTCTGCAGGGTGGGCATCAGCTCTCTCCAGAAAGACAGGACTAAAAATACTGACCATCAATACGGGCAAAGCCGGTGACCTGTTTCGAGGTCACCGGCTCGCCCACGAACCGAATTCAGGAAAGAATTACTTGAGCTCGACGGTGGCGCCGGCGGCCATCAGCTTGTCCTTCATCTTGGCCGAGTCCTCCTTGTTCACGCCTTCCTTCACCGTCTTGGGCGCGCCCTCGACGAGGTCCTTGGCCTCCTTCAGGCCCAGGCCGGTCAGCTCGCGGATCACCTTGATCACGTCGATCTTCTTGTCGCCAGCCTTCGCGAGCACGACCGTGAACTCGGTCTGCGCCTCGGCCGCAGGGGCCGCCGGGCCGGCCGGGCCAGCCGCCGCAACAGCGGCCGCCGCCGAAACGCCCCACTTGGACTCCAGCTGCTTCACCAGATCGGCCGCCTCGAGAACCGTGAGGCCCGAGAGCTGGTCGATGATTGCGTTGATGTCTGCCATGACTTTGTATCCTTGGAATTTGAACTGCGTAAAAGGTTTGAAAAACGGGGTTGGTTACGCCTTCTCCGACTTTGCCTTGATCACCCGCACCAACGCGCCACTCGGTTCCTTGATGGTCCGAAGCAGCTTGGTCGCAGGCTGGTTGATCATGCCGAGGATCGTCGACCGCAGTTCGTTCAGACCAGGCAACTTCGCCAGGGCCTGCACGCCCGCTTGGTCGATCTTCTGACCTTGAATGACACCCGAACGGATCTTCACCGTCTGGAGGTCCTTCACGAAGGCCGCCAGGATCTTCGCTGGCGCCACCACGTCGTCGTAGCTGATGGCGAGCGCCACCGGCCCTACGAAGTCGTCAGAGATCTTCTCGACAGAGGTGCCTTTGGCTGCGCGACGGGCCAGCGTGTTCTTCAGCACCTTCCACTCGACGTTGCCGTCACGAAGCTTCTTGCGAAGCTTGTTGACGGTGTCCACGTCGAGCTTGTTGAACTCAGCCAGAATCACACCCTTTGCACGGGTGAATTTGTCGCTGAGCTCCTTGATCAGGATTTCTTTCTCGCTCTTGAGCATTTGCACACCTCCTTCCGTTTTCGACATCCCGGTAAAGCGAATGCAGGAGCGAGAATCGTCGTGAGGCACAGGAAGAGCGTCGCCCTTCCCTCTCACCGCTCCCCGTCTCGGCAGGGCAGCCCATCAAGGCCACCGTTTAAGCAACTGCGCTTCGTTCCACCGTCTCCCCCTCGGCCCTCATCGGGTTTCGGGTTGCCAAGAGACTGCGGCGCTCGGCCCAGTTGCCCCTGCTGTCTTCATCCAGGGGTCTATTCTTTTGATTCGACGCCCTCGAACTTGGCGCCTTGATTGCAAAGCTCGCCGCGCTTACACGAGCCGGGCGAGCCTTGTCAAGAGTGGGAAACATGAGGCGTCAAGCCAACTTAGCCAAACGCCCAGGCCATTACTTGAAGCGGGCGGTGATCTCGGCGGTGTCGATCTTCACGCCCGGCCCCATGGTGGAGCTGACCGTGATGCCCTTGAGGTACACGCCCTTGGCGGTGGCCGGCTTCATCTTCATCACCATCTCGATGAGGACGTTGAAGTTCTCGGCCAGCTTCTGGGCCTCGAACGAGGCCTTGCCCACGGGGGCGTGCACGATGCCCGCCTTCTCCGCGCGGAACTCGATCTTGCCGCCCTTGGCTTCCTTGATGGCGCGGGTCAGATCCATCGTCACGGTGCCGACCTTGGGGTTGGGCATCAGGCCGCGGGGGCCGAGGACCTTACCGAGGCGACCGACCACACCCATCATGTCGGGGGTGGCGATGACGGTGTCGAAGTCCATGAAGCCTTCTTCGATCTTCTTGGCGAGATCAGCCTCGCCCACGAAGTCGGCGCCGGCCGCGGTGGCCTCGGACTGCTTCTCGCCCTTGGCGAAGACCGCCACCCGGGCGCTCTTGCCGGTGCCGTGCGGGAGCACGATGGCGCCGCGGACCATCTGGTCGGCGTGCTTGGGGTCGACCCCTAAGTTGATGGCGACGTCGATCGTCTGATCGAACTTGCCCTTCACGAGCTCGGAAGTGGCCTTGAGGACCTGAAAGCCCTCGGCGATGGTGTAGCGCTTGTTGCGATCGACCTTCTCAGCGGCCGCGCGGAATTTTTTACCAGGCATGGTGGAAACCTTTTCTTGAAAGAAGTGGGAGTGGAGGGAAAGGAAGAGCTCAGGCGACCGTGATGCCCATCGAACGCGCCGTGCCTGCGATGGTGCGCATGCACGCCTCGATGCTGCCGGCGGTGGTGTCCTGGATCTTCAGCTTGGCGATCTCCTCGACCTGCTTCTTCGTCACCTTGCCGACGGTCTCCTTGCCAGTCTTCTTGGCGCCGGAGCCCTTCTTCTTCTCGGTGTGCAGGCCCGCCGCCTTCTTCAAGAGCACCGACGCGGGGGGCGTCTTGAGCTCGAAGGTGAAGGAGCGGTCCTGGTACACGGTGATGATCACGGGAATGATCATCCCGTCCTTCATCGCCTGCTGGGTCTTGGCGTTGAACTGCTTGCAGAACTCCATGATGTTCACGCCCATCTGACCGAGGGCGGGACCAATCGGAGGGGCCGGGTTGGCCTTCCCGGCGGGGATCTGCAGCTTGACCTGTCCTGTGACCTTCTTCATTTTGACTTCTCCCGTGGTTCAAGCGGCCTTTGAGGCCTCCCACGCTGGTTGAGTACTGCGACTGCTTCAGCCGGTGGTCTTCTCCACCTGCATGAAATCGAGCTCCACCGGGGTCGAGCGGCCGAAGATGCTGACGAGCACCTTCACGCGGCCCTTCTCGGGGTTCACTTCTTCGATGGTGCCGTTGAAGTTCGCGAACGGGCCGTCGATCACGCGCACGGTGTCGCCGTCGTCGTACTGCACCTTGGGCTTGGGCCGCATGGTGCCTTCGGACAGCTGGGTGGTGAGGCGCTGCACCTCGACGTCGCGCAGGGGCGGCGGATCGTCCTGGCCGACCGCGCCCAGGAAGCCGGTCACCTTGGGGGTGTTCTTCACCAGGCTCTTGGTGCGGTTGTTCATCGCCATGTTCACCAGGATGTACCCGGGCATGGTCTTGCGGCGCGTGGTGCGCTTCTGGCCGTCACGCATCTCCACCACCTGCTCGGTGGGGACGAGGATGTCGCCGAAGAACTCCTGCAGCCCCTCGAGCTTGATCTTGTCCTCGAGGCTCTTCTTCGCCTTGCCCTCGAAGTTCGAATAGGTGTGGACGACGAACCACTTCTTCTCGGTGTTCTCTTCGCTCATCACAACTTCCCCCAGACCGCAGGCAGCCACTTCACCATCAGGTTGTAGCTGAGCGTGTCCATGCCGAAGAGGAGGACGGCGGCGATCAGCGAGGCGACCACCACCGCGATGGTGGAGACGCGCACGTCTTCCCACGACGGCCAGGTGACCCGCATCAGCTCGGTCGCGACCTCGAGCGAGAGCTGCTTCACCCGGGCGTTGGTCCAGGCGTAGACGGCCAGGCCCACGGTGATCGCGAAGCCGAGCACGTCGGCCACCTTGATCCCCGTGCCGGTGATGAGCTCCGCGTTCCCCACGCTGATCTGGGCGAACAACATCTCGGCCAGCCGGCCCAGGAACAGGGTCAGGATGAGGCCAAACACCAGATAGCTGACGACGACGAGCCGTCGCGGGTCCATCTCCGCGCGGTTCGCCTGTTCACTCGCTTCAGTCGCCGACATTGCGGGACCCTTCCATTTCCACAAACTTCAAACCTCGAACACCAGCCGGAACTTTCCGACCGGCGCCCGAGTAGATTTCCTTCAGAAACTGGCACGCCAGGCAGGATTCGAACCTGCAACACGCGGTTTTGGAGACCGCTGCTCTACCGTTGGAGCTACTGGCGTCCAAAGAGAACGTCAGCCGACCTTGCCTTCTTTGTGATCGGTGTGCTTCCGGCACTTGCGACAGAACTTCGACATCTCGAGCTTGTCCTGCTGCTTGCGACGGTTCTTGGTCGTCACGTAGTTCCGGTCCTTACAGACCGTGCACTCGAGCGAGATGAGGCTGCGGTTGCCCTTGGGCATGACACGACTCCTTGAAGATAATTACGACAGAGGGGACGGCTCCCTGACAGAAGCCCTCCCCTCGTGTCAAGAGGTACGCGCCTTTGGGGGGCGCGTCCCCGGAGAATGGACAGAAACTGCTTAGGCGATGATTTCCGCGACGACGCCGGAGCCGACCGTGCGACCACCCTCACGGATGGCGAAGCGGAGTTCCTTCTCCATCGCGATGGGGGTGATGAGCTCGACTTCGATGCCGGTGTTGTCGCCGGGCATGATCATCTCGACGCCTTCGCCGAGCTGCACGGTGCCAGTCACGTCCGTGGTGCGGAAGTAGAACTGGGGGCGGTAACCCTTGAAGAACGGCGTGTGACGACCGCCCTCTTCCTTGGTCAGCACGTAGATCTGCGCCTTGAACTTGGTGTGCGGGTTGACCGAGCCGGGCTTGGCGAACACCTGGCCACGCTCGATGTCTTCACGCTTGAGGCCACGAACCAGGGCGCCGATGTTGTCGCCGGCCATGCCGCTGTCGAGGAGCTTCTTGAACATCTCGACGCCGGTGACGACGGTCTTCTGGGTGGGGCGCAGGCCGATCACTTCGACTTCTTCGCCGATCTTGATGACGCCACGCTCGACGCGGCCGGTGGCGACGGTGCCACGACCTTCGATCGAGAACACGTCTTCGACGGGCATCAGGAAGGGCTTGTCGATCGCGCGAACGGGGGTGGGAATGTACGAGTCCACCGCTTCCATCAGCTTGAGGATCGAAGGCTCGCCGATCTCCGACATGTCACCCTCGAGCGCCTTGAGCGCCGAGCCGGGGACCACCGGGATCTTGTCGCCGGGGAACTCGTACTTCTTGAGGAGGTCGCGGATCTCTTCCTCGACCAGCTGGCGGAGCTCGACGTCGTCGAGCATGTCGATCTTGTTCAGGAAGACGACGATGTGCGGAACACCGACCTGGCGGGCCAGGAGGATGTGCTCGCGGGTCTGGGGCATCGGACCGTCCGGCGCGCTGACGACGAGGATCGCGCCGTCCATCTGGGCGGCGCCGGTGATCATGTTCTTCACGTAGTCGGCGTGTCCGGGACAGTCGACGTGCGCGTAGTGGCGCTTGGCCGTCTCGTATTCGACGTGGGCGACGGCAATCGTCACTGTCTTGGTTGCATCGCGCACGGTGCCGCCCTTGGCGATATCGGCATACGCCTTCACCTCGGCGAGACCCTTGCGGGCCTGCACGGCGAGAATCGAGGCGGTCGTGGTCGTCTTGCCGTGGTCAATGTGGCCGATGGTGCCGACGTTGACGTGCGGTTTGGTGCGTGCGAATTGGGCTTTAGCCATGGGAGACGGATGTTTGGGTGGTGATGAAATTTGACCTCTGGTTTAGCGTCGTAGAAGCCTGCGCCGACGTGTTTTCTGGCCCTGGAGCCCAGAACGGGATTCGAACCCGTGACCTCGTCCTTACCAAGGACGTGCTCTGCCAACTGAGCTATCTGGGCAGACTGAGAGAGTGCCAAAAAACGAAAAGAGCCGGTGAACGTGCAACCCGCTCTTGGCACCGTCAACAGCAAATTCGGCCGTTCTCAGAAAAATCTACGGAGCAACGGTCACCCGATAGTATCCAGGTGGCAACCGCTCCCCGATTCGGAAGCTTCGCGCGAGGTGTTCGCGGAAGAAAAAATCCGCGCTCTCCACTCCGGATCCGACGGTGACCAGCAACGGGCTCGAAAGACC
>VFKJ01000103.1 GCA_009885595.1 Myxococcales bacterium
ACGTCCGCTGCGCTCCCGTCTGTCTCGCGCAGCGTTCCGCTGCTACCGGTTCCGCTTCATGACCTGGGTCGCTCCACCTCGGCCAGACGTCCGCTTCGCTCCCGTCTGTCTCGCGCAGCGTTCCGCTGCTACCGGTTCCGCTCCATGACGCTCGACGCGGACGCGGTGGTGATCGGCTCGGGCATCGGCGGGCTCTCAGCCGCGCTCGGGCTCGCGCAGGCGGGGCAGCGCGTCATCGTCCTCGAGCGCCACGAGGTGCCCGGGGGCTACAGCCAGAGCTTCCACGTGAACGGGTTCCGCTTCAGCCCGGGCGTGCACTACGTGGGCGAGCTGCACGAGGGTGGCCTGCTGCGTCGGCTGTTCGAAGGGCTGGGCGCTGCGCCCGATTTCTTCGAGCTGAACCGCGACGGGGTCGATCACAGCGTCATCGGCGGCGAGCGCTTCGATCACTGCGCCGGGCGCGAGGCCCTCACGGCCCGCTTCGCGGCGCGCTTCCCGGGCGAGGCGCGCGGCGTCGCGGCGGTGCTCGAGGCGGTGGAGGCGTTGCACGCGCGGCTGACCTCGAACGTCGAGTCGAAGCGCCTGGGAGAGCTGCAGCGGTGGAGCGAGCGGGATCGCTTCTTCGGGCTGACGCCGCTCGACAAGGTCTTGAAGCAGTGGGTGCGCGACCCGCTCTGTCGCGCCTTCCTCGCCGTGCATGGCTCGAACTACGGGCTGCCGCCCTCGCTGGCGCCCCTGGCGGTGCACGCGACCAACCAGGCGCACTACCTGCGGGGCGGCTTTCATCCCCGCGGAGGCGGGGCTGGGCTGGTGAAGTCGCTGCTGGCTCCTTTCCGGAAGCACGGCGGGCAGCTGCTGCTGGAGACGGGCGTGGAGCGGGTGCTGGTCGAGCAGGGCCGGGCGATCGGCGTGCGCCTGTCCGACGGGCGCGAGCTGCGCAGCAAGGTGGTGGTGTCGAACGCGGACCCGCTCGTCACCTGGACGAAGCTGGTGGGGCCCGAGCACACGCCGGCCGCGGTGCTCGCCCAGCTGGCGCGGGTGCGCTGGTCGATGTCGACGTTGAGCCTGTTCCTGGTGGTGGACACCGACGTGCGCGCGCTGGGCCTCGACTCGGGCAACCTCTGGCACGGGACGACGGACCTGGAAGGCTTTCACCGCGAGGCGAGCGCCGGGGCTCAGACGCCTCCGGGGTTCTTTCTCTCGGTGAGCACCCTGAAGGACCCCACCCACTTCGACGGGCGCCACCACGTGCTCGAGGTCAGCGCGGCCATCGGGTGGAGCACGTTCGCGCAGTGGGCTGAGGACCCCGAAGGCGCTCCCCGGCCCGGCTACGCAGCGTTGAAGGAACGACTGGGGGCGCGGTTGCTGGCGGCGGTCGAACGCGTCGTGCCGGGCCTCAGCGCGCGCGTGGTGGGCCAGACCATTGGGACGCCGCTCTCCAGCCGCCGCTACGTGGGCGTGACGCAGGGCGCGCCCTACGGCGTGGAGAAGTCACGGGACCTGGTGGGGCCCAACGCCTTCGCGGTGACGGGCGAGCTCGAGGGCCTCTCCCTGTGCGGCGCCAGCACCCTGGGCCACGGCGTGCTGGGCGCAATGCTCTCGGGCGTCGCGGTCGCCGCGGGCGTGCTCGACGTGCCCTTGTCAGGCGTGCTGACGGGACGCGAGGCGCGGGTGCGCACCTGGCTCGCGGAAGATCCGTCCAGCTGGCCCGAGGAAGTGCGCGCGGCCGTGGCTCGACGAAGCGCGCGGGTGTCCTGATCTGCGAGCGCAACGCCCGTCTCCTTCCAGCCCGCTGGACCGTCTTCTCCGGGCGGCACTGCTCTACCCGAGCGCCTTGGCCGGCTCAGCTCTACGACGAGGGGTCAGCACGTCCCCCCGAGAGAGCGCTGGACGCGACGGGCGAGTGCACTGCGAGTGCCGAGTCGATGCGGCGGCGGAGCAGGAAAGAGGACAGCGCCAACCCGATGCCGAAGAGGACGTGGTTGATCAGGCTCGTGCTGAAGAGGCGCAGCTCCCCGGGTGCGGCCCGGCCGAAGAGGCCGTAGCCCATTGCGGGGTACATCACGAACAACGAGATGAGGCTCGTCGCCGTGCCGTAGGCGACCGCCAGCCCGGCCCTCGCCCGGGGGGAAGTTGACCCCGCGCGTCGACTCACCAGCAGGTACCCGGCGGCGAGCGCCGACCCGATGCAGTAGTGCGCCACCAGCGCGATGCCCAGCTCCCCTGGCAAGGGCGTCGCCGCCAGCACATCGGTGTGCGCGAAGCTGCCGTGCCCCATGTACCCGAACCATCGGCCCATCGCGGCCGGTGGCAACCCGCGCGTCAGGCCGGCCGCTCGCACCGCGCTCGAGCCGACATCCATGAACAGCGTGGCCGGAACGCCCAGTGCACACCCCCATGTGACCAGCCTTGCGAGCCTCATCGTTGGCCTCCAGTGGCTCTTACGAGCGTTCACCATTTCGTTACGCCGTAACGACGACCCGTTACGAGGTCAAGCATCGAGGGCATCCCGGCCATCGCCCCCGAGCAGCTCGCCGGGCCCAACGAGCAGGTCCACCTCCTCACCACCGTCGGGGCGAAGGGCGCGCGCGCAGAGTCCGCGGGTGGCTTGTCGAGCGCGGCTGGGTGGAGGGCCGCGACTTCACCTGCCTCGC
>VFKJ01000979.1 GCA_009885595.1 Myxococcales bacterium
AGCCCACTATGCGTAAATGTCACTCAAGACGGCTTTGAGTGACATTCACACAAGAACGACGCGAGGGGACCGCTCCAGAGTGGTGCAATTCGCACCCGATTCGCTCTGAATTCACCGTCGAAATTTCAGTGGCACACCACAAAACACCGCTGTGTGACATTTACGCATAGTGGGCTGGAGAGCCGGGCCCTGGGCCTCACCATCACGAAGCCGAGTGAACGGAGTCGACTGGAGTCGCGCGCCAAGAGGCCAGCCGGACCCGGGCAGTGAAGTCCCGCGACCAGCCACGCCCCGTTCCCTCAAGGCCTGATCGGGAGAGGGCTACTCCGCCGGGAACTTCTTGAGCAGCTCCGCGCTGACGTCATTCTTCTTGATGATGTCGGCGTAGGTCGCCACCGCAGATCGCGCAGTCCGCGTCTTCGCGGCATCCGTGCCCACGGCGTACAGCCCGAACTTCATGTTCATGCCGTGGTTCCACTCGTAGTTGTCGGTGAGCGACCAATAGAAGAACCCGCGGGTATCAGCGCCGTCCTTGATGGCCCGCTTGGTCCACTCGAGGTGCCGCACCAGCCAGCTCTCGATGCGCTCTTCCCCTGGCGCGCCATCCGTCCCGGTCTCGGTGATGATCATCGGGATCGCGTAGCGGTCCTTCACGAACAGCTGAATGTCGTAGATGCCCTTGGGGTAGTCCTCCCAGAGCTCGAGCGTGAACGGATCGAAGTTCGAGATCGCCGACAGCGCGGGAAACGTGGCGGTGTCGGTGCCCTGCACGGTGATGCGCGTGTAGTAGTTGAGCCCGAGGTAATCCATGCGCCCGGACAGCTGCGGATCGGGCTCGGCGGAGTCGGGCTTGCCGTTGAGATCCGCGTCCACCACGCCCCGGGTGACGCCGTCGAGGAAGGCGGTGTTGTAGAGGTAGAACAGGTGATCCGCAGCGCCCACGTCGAGCCGGTTCTCCGGATCCTTCGGGCGGGTGGGAGCGACCGAGTACACGAGCCCCACCATCGACGCCTTACCGTCCTTGTCTGCGTCGACGAGATCGTTCGCCTTCACCGCGTCGTACATGCGCGCGTGCGCCTCGATCATGGTGTTCATCACCGCCTTCGCCTCGGCGAAGCGATACGAGAGCCCCGGCGGGTTCACCCGGTCCTTCGACGGCAGCAGGAAGCCCGGCAACACCACCGCGAACGGCTCGTTCTGCGTGGCCCAGAGATCGACCTCGCCACCGAACTCGTTGGCGACGAACCCGGAGTACTTCGCGATCTCCCGAACGATGCGTTCGTGATCGAGCCAGCCGCGGTTGGTGCAGCTCGCGAGGTCCTTGTGGCAGGCGACGCCGTCGTGAATCCAGACGGGCAGGGTGTAGTGGTGAATCGTGACCAGCGGCGTGATGCCGCGCGCCTTCATCGCCGCGAACTGCGCGTGGTACGCGGCCACGTTCGCCCCATCAGCCGCTGCCGTCAGCGCGGCACCCTCGAGCCCATCAGTCGCGTTGGGAAAGATCCGGCTCCACTCGATCGAGACGCGAATCGAGTTGAGGCCCATGTCCTTCTTCGCGCGATCGAAGTCCTGCTCGTAGAGCTCCCAGAAGCCCGGCGCGTTCTCGAGCGGCTCGAAGGTGATCAGGTCCTTCAGGTCCTGCAGGTCGTTCGCGCTGGTCACCCACTGGTACCAGTCTGACCGCGTGTCCGTGCACGCCCCCGATGGACAACCGGGATCGACCTGGAACCCCGCGGTCGCCGCGCCGAAATAGAACTTCTCGGGGAACGCCTTCGGCTCACACCCCAGCAGCAGCAGCGCGACGATCGCGAGCGCTCGCATGGGGACTCAGACGAACAGGCTGGACAGCGACTCCGCGCGGTAGATGCGGGCGAGCGCCTCGCCGAACAGCCGCTCGGTACCGACCTGGCGGATCTTGGTGCACTCCTTGGCCGGGCGAGACAGCGGCACGGTGTCGGACACCACCAGCTCTTCCAGCACCGACTCGTTGATGCGGGTGATGGCCGGGCCCGAGAGAATGGGGTGCACGATGTACGAGTACACCCGCCGCGCGCCCTTGGCCTTCAGCGCCGCCGCGCCCTGCGTGAGCGTGCCCGCGGTGTCGATGATGTCGTCGATGATCACCGCGTCCTTGCCCGCGACGTCGCCGATGAGGTTCATCACCTCTGACGCGTTCGCCCGCGGGCGGCGCTTGTCGATGATCGCCAGCGGGCAGTTGAGCCGCTTCGAGTACGCCCGCGCGCGCTCCACGCCGCCGGCGTCGGGGGAGACGATCACCACGTCATCCGTCACCGGGAAGGTCTTGCGCAGATCGTCGAGGAAGACCGGCGAGGCGTAGAGGTGATCGGTGGGGATGCTGAAGAACCCCTGAATCTGGCCCGCGTGCATGTCCATCGACACCACGCGCGTCACGCCGGCCGTCTCCAGCAGGTCCGCGATCAGCTTGGCGGTGATCGGCGTGCGCGCCGCGATCTTCCGGTCCTGGCGGGCGTAGCCGTAATAGGGAATCACCGCCGTGATCGACGCGGCGCTCGCGCGCTTGAGCGCGTCGGCCATGATCAACATTTCCATCAGGTGATCGTTCACCGGCGGGCAGGTCGACTGCACCACGAAGCAGTCGAACCCGCGCACGTTCTCGCCGATCTCCACCTGGATCTCGCCGTCGGAGAACCGGCCCACGTCGGCCTTCGACACCGGCCGCTTCAGGTACTCGCAGATGCGCTCCGTCAACGCGCGGTTCGAGTTCCCGGTGAAGACCTTGAAGTCGTGGCTGCGGGGCATGCAAAGGGAAGTACACCACCGGTTTCAGCCGTTCAATGAAGGAGGGGTCGCTTCCCCCGACCCTTCGTGAGCGATTCGAAGCTCCCGTCCCTTTTCACGGCTGAACCGGGCCGCTTGACTGCGGGGGGCCGATCGTTAAGGTGCGCGGCTTCTTACACCCTGCCTTTCACATCGTTTCCGAAGGAGTAGCACCCTGGCTCTCGCACGCGACCAGCGCACAGATCGTCGAATCAAAGCCCGTGAAGTCCGAGTCGTCGGACCCCTCGGTGAGCAGCTCGGCGTCATGCCTACCGAAGTGGCTTTGGCGAAAGCTCAGGCCGATGGGTTGAACCTCGTCGAGGTCAACCCGATGTCGAAGCCCCCCGTCTGTAAGATCATGGACTACGGGCGCTTCAAGTACGAAGAGAAGAAGAAGGCCAACGAGACCAAGAAGAAGCAGGTCGTCGTGAAGATCAAAGAGGTCAAGCTCCGCCCCAAGACGGAAGAGCATGACTACGAGACCAAGGTCCGCCACGTGCGCGAGTTCCTCGAAGAGGGGAACAAGGCGAAGATCACCATCATGTTCCGCGGTCGTGAGATCACCCACCGCAATCTCGGCACCCAGATCCTCGACGACGTCGTCGCCGACCTGAAGGACGTCGCGGTGGTCGAGCAGACGCCCCGCCTCGAGGGCAAGCAGATGTTCATGATCCTCGGGCCCAACAGCAAGGTCGCCCAGCGCGCCCGCGATCAGCACCGCACCGCCCTGATGGCCGCCGAGAAGGAAAAGGCCGAGCGCAAGCCGGGCGACAAGCCGCGGGAATCGGGTCAGCCCACCTCCGAGCCGATCGAAGGGGCTCCGGCGCCCATGCCCGAGCCGCCTCCCGCTGCCGCGGCGGAAGCCCCGAAGAGCTGAAGTTTTTCCGGATCCTGCGTGGTTGACACCCGGGGCCTGACACCGTATGTCGGCCGCCCTTCAACAGGTAATTCGGGAAACGAAACATGCCCAAGCTCAAGACACGGAGTGGCGCGAAGAAGCGCTTCCAGGTGAAGAAGAACGGCAAGGTGAAGCACGCCAAGGCTTTCGCCAAGCACCTCTTCACCCACGCCAAATCCCAGGATCAGCGTCGCCGCAATCGCGGCACTTCGCACCTCGACAAGATGGACGCGAAGAAGGTCATCAAAGAGATGTTCCCCTACGGGGCGAACTGAGAGAGGAGCTGAGCACCCATGCGCGTCAAAAAGGGCGTCAAAGCTCGCCGTCGTCGTAACTCGATCCTGAAGCTGGCCAAGGGTTTCCGCGGCCGCCGTAAGAACTGCTACCGCCGTGCGAACCAGGCCGTCGAGCGTGCGCTCGATTACGCCTCGCGCGATCGTCAGCGTCGCAAGCGCGACTTCCGCTCGCTCTGGATCGTCCGCATCAACGCGGCGGCCCGTGCGGTCGGTCTGTCGTACTCCAAGCTGATCGCCGGCCTCACCAAGGCGAAGGTCGCCATCGATCGCAAGATCCTCGCGGATCTCGCGGTGCACGATCCGGCAGGCTTTGGCGCGGTCGCCCAGATCGCCAAGGCGGCCTAAAGCTTCACGAGCGAAAGCTCGAGTAATGCGGGGTCGCTCTGAAAAGGGCGACCCCGTTTTCATTTCTTTTCTCCCTCTCCCCCGCGGGGGAGAGGGTCGGGGTGAGGGGCTGAACCCATGAACGATCGACTCATTGCTCTCTCTCAGTCAGCGCAGCGCGAACTCGAAACCGCTGGAACGCCCGAGGCAGTCGAAGCGCTTCGCGTGAAGTTCCTCGGCAAGAAGGGCGAGCTCGCCGCCATCCTGGGCGGCATGGGCAAGCTCGCGCCCGATGAACGCCGCGCGCTCGGTGAAAAAGCGAACACGGTGAAAGCCGAGCTCGAGGCGAAGATCTCCGCCGCGATCGTGCGCGTGCAGGAACTCGCGCTCGAGGCCGAGCTGAAGGGCGCGAAGATCGACGTCACGCTGCCCGGCCGGGCGCGCACCGGTGGCCATCGTCACCCGGTGTCCCAGACCCTCGAAGACATCTGCAGCGTGTTCGCGCGCCTGGGCTTCGTGGTGGAGCAGGGGCCGGAGATCGAGCTCGACTGGTACAACTTCGAGGCGCTCAACGTGCCGGCCGATCACCCCGCGCGCGACAT
>VFKJ01001003.1 GCA_009885595.1 Myxococcales bacterium
GAGGAAGTTGAGGGCGAGGCAGGTGACGTCATCGGCCGGATCGCCCTGCGAGCCGCGGCTGGTGTCGAGCAGGGTGGGCATCGCCCGGCCCTCCGCGAAGACGAGGTTGAAGGGGTGGAAGTCGCCGTGGGTGCGCCGCAGGCGCGCGGGGTCGTGCTTGAGCCGCTGTCGCCAGGTGAGGCATTGCTGCTCGATGGCGCAGAGCCGCTCCCCCGCGTCGTCTCCAGAGCTGTCGACGATGCCCGCGATGCCTTCGCCGCTGCCGACCAGGTCGCGGAGCGCGCGCACGTACGCCGCCGGGTGCGTGCCGGGCATGGCGTGGAGCTCGAGCAGCACGTCGACCAGCGCGTCGAGGCGCGCGAGATCGAGCGGCTCCACCACCCCGGTGGCGCCGATGCGGCGCAGGTCGTCTGCGTAGACCTGCCCCTCGGCCCACTCGGTGAGCAGGTAGAGCTCACCCACGTCTCGCAGTGGGAGCAGCGCGCCCGAGGTGGTGATGCCCCCCACGTCGAGCGCGCGCGCGTGATGCGGCAGCTTCGAGAACGAGTCCCACGCGAGCAGCACGTTGCCGGCGCGATCGGCGCGGCGATCGTGGCCGTGATCATCGGCGCCCTCGAGGTGGAAGACGAGGGCGCGCGTGTTGCCGTCTGCCTCGCGCACGCGCACCCGCAGCGGCCGGCCGTAGCCCAGGGCCTTCTCGGCTTCGCCTTGGCCGGTGTCGGCCTTCAACGGCTCGACCTCGGTGATGACCGCGCCCGGAAAGAGCGTCTCGAGCCGCGCCGCCAGACCTGCGGGAATGATCAAGAGCTCCACGGCGCACCTCTTCGCCAGGGAATTTCCTGCATGAAAACGGCCCAGCAGGCCTGCGGAGTGGCTCGCGCGGTTGGCGTGCGTCGAACGCAACGGCTGCGGCGTCGACCGGGGTGCTCCCCTCCGAACGGCGAAGAGAATGACTCCTGCATGGAGCCTGAAGCGGGGGTTTCAATGAGCCGAGTGCTTCTCGCCGTGCTCGCGGCGGTGGTGGTGTGGGGGTGTGAGGGTGAGCCGGTGGCGCCGCAACCGCGCCAAACCTTCACCTGTGCGACGGGACCACAGCCCGTCGACCTGGCGGTGCTGATGGGGCTGCTGATGCTCCGCGCCCTGGCGGAGCGCGGCATCGATCCGAAGAGCTGAGCTGCGGGTCAGCTCAGCCCGGGCGGCACTTGCTGTTGACGCACACCTCGCCCTGCCCACAGGTGCTCTGGCCGGAGCCGGTGCAGTCCGCGCGAGGAACGTCGGTGCTCCATTGGCCGATGTGGTTGTCGCTGCTGAGGTCCTGAAACGGCAACCAGAACGCCGGGAAGC
>VFKJ01000186.1 GCA_009885595.1 Myxococcales bacterium
CCCACCAGCCAGTCCGCCCGGCTGCGCCCCAGCGCCGCGTTCGCGAGCGCATCGAAGTCGCTCGCCGGCCGCAGCTTGGAGAACCCCTCGCGAATCGCGCCGTCGGTGAGCGACGAAATCCACAACCGCTTCACCGGCTTCCGGCACCCCGCGGCCTCGTAGATGAAGCGGAAGATGAGCTCACCCTCGCGCCCGGCATCGGTCGCGCAGATGACGCCGGTGACGTCGCTCGCGGTGAGCGCCTTCTTCACCACCCCGAACTGCGCGCGCGTGCCCTCGAGCACCTGCAGCGGCCACTCCTGCGGCAGCATCGGCAAGGTGGCGCGGCTCCAGCGCTTCCACTCCGCGCGAATGCCTTCGGGCTGCGCGAGGCCGACCAGGTGCCCGATGGCCCAGGTGACCACGTAGCCGTTGCCAAAGAGGGTGCCCTCGCCCCGCTGGGTCGCGCCCAGCACGCGCGCGAGATCGCGAGCGACGGAGGGCTTCTCAGCGACGACGACTACGGACATGGAGACGGTCTACCCCACCGCGCCGACATTTCCGTCACAGCCGCGCGATGCAGCTGAGTTCAGGGGATTGGCCGTCGGGGAGCGCTCAGCGCTTCATGGCCTGCACCGAGGCGATGAACTTCTCGATCACGGCGTTGAGCAGCCGCCGGCGGGCCTGCTCCGAGCCCGCGCCCTTCAAGGTCTGCTGCTCATTGAAGCTGATCGACGCGCCCGCGCTGTTCACCAGCTGCGGCTGCTGCCGTTGCTCTTCGATGGCCGGACCCTGACAAATCAGCGCGTCGGGCTCCGGGTAGGACTTCGGCAAGATGAACGAGGTGATGAGCGCCGCCACCCCGACGCCAATGCTGACGCCGCCGATGAGGCGCAGGGTCTCGGCGGTGGCCTCCTCCTTCGCGGTGGAGGGGGGATCGAGCACCGGGATGAGGATGAGGCCCAGGCCCGCGCCCACCGCCACGCCGCTCAAGGTGATGAGCCCCGAGCCGCTCTGCTCAGGCTGCGCCAGCCACGAGCGGCGCACCTGCAGTCTCTGGCCGAGGTCGTCGCTCATGGTGTCTCGGTACGTCCAGCGCACGCGGCCGTCGGACACCGACACCATCTTCACGTCGAGCGTCACGGTCTGCGCCGGCGTGGCGGCCTTCCAGTACTGCTCCTGGCACCGGCGCGCGGTGGTCATGGTGTCCGGCACCACCAGCGGCCGCTGCGCGCCCCCCGCCGCGGGGCGCTCGGTGAAGGCCATGTTCGTCACCGAGTAGAGATCCTGGACGGGGATGTCGAAGCTGAGGTCGTTGACCTCGAAGAGGATGTCGACGTTCTTCTCGCGCGCGTAGTCGATGGCGCGCCCACCGCGCAGCGTCTGCCACGAGAGCACCGAGAAGCCCGCGCGCGTGGCGGCCGCCTCGAGTTCCGTCATGAGCACGCCGCACTGCAGGCGCATCACGTTGTTCACCTCGGTCGCGCCCGCGCCGGCGGCCTTCACATCGGAGCAGGCATCGGGCGGATTGAAGGCCAGCGAGACCGCCGCCTTCACGATGTCCCTGGCCTCGGGCGCGGGCTCCGCGGCGCCGGTCTGCAGCACCCTGCGGCCCTCGAGCTCCATGTCCACCACGTACACCTTCGGCCCGGCACAGCCGCTCGCGGCGATCACGCCGAGCAGGGCGGGGATCCACGACGAAGCACGACCCATGACGACCTCCAGCGCGAAACCGTAACGCCAGCGCGCGCGCGGAGGGCGGATCAAACCTGATGGTTTCGGGTCCCGCGGCTTCTTGGGCGGGTCGCCTTGACCCCGGTGAGTCACTTCGGCAGCCACAACCTCACGGCGCCCTGGAGCAGCCTCAAGTCGGCGAAGTGCGAGCGCGGCGCGTCTTGCTTGGGGCGCACGGCGTCGTCGATGCGCAGGTGCCCGTCGGAGAGCGCGAAGTGCACGTGCCTGGCCTTGCGGGTCTTGAATTGCGGTGCGGGCGCGCCCGCGTCTTCTTCCAGCGCCAGCAGGTACGCGCCGAGCTTCGCCACGTCACCGGGCGCGAGCAGCACCACGTCGAGGCGACCGTCGAACGGCTCGGCGTCGCCGGCGAACTCGAGGTTGGGCCCGAAGTACTTCGCGTTCATGGCGTCGACCGAGAGGTATTCGCCCGAGGCGTCTTCCCCGTCGATGGTCACCGTCCAGTGCCTGGGCTCGTAGGCCTGCAGGCTCTGGCGCAGCAGGCTCAGGGCGCGCGCGGGTTCCTTGTCGTCTTCCGTCACCTCGACCTGGAGCGCGTCGCAGAACCAGCCCACGCCGGCGCTCTCGCAGAAATAGCGCTCGCCCCAGCTGCCGGTGGCGACGCCGATGTCGAGGGCGCGCTCCCGGGGGTCTTCGAGCAGGCGCAGGAGGGCCTCGGGATCGTTGGGCATGCCCACCGAGCGCGCGAGGTTGTTGGCGGTGCCCAGGGGGTGAATGGCCAGCGGCACCTTGCTGAAGACCAGCCGCCTCGCCACGCCCAGCACCGTGCCGTCGCCGCCCGCGGCCACCACCACGTCGGCGCGCTGGGGGAGATCTTTCCCCAGCTCGTGATCCGGCGCGACCGCGGTGATCACATGCCCGGCTTCCTCGAGCGCGTGCAGCAATTGACGCTGTGCACCAGCGCCCGCACCCGCCCCCGGGTTCTGCACCAGTGTGATCCGCCGAGAAACTGCGCCCATGAGGGCTCATAGCGGCCGACGCGGGTTGCCGCCACGCGCTCACCCCCTTACGGAAGGAAGGTGCGCATCCTCATCTCCAATGACGACGGCGTCTTCAGCCCCGGGATCGCGGCGCTCGCGAAGCTGGCCACGGAGTTCGGCGAGGTGCGCATCGTGGCGCCTGACTTCGAGCAGTCTTCGATGGGCCAGGCCATCAGCCCCTCGCGCCCGCTCTCGTACCGCCGCGCGCGCATCGGCCCCTTCGAGGCCTTCCGCGTCAACGGCACCCCTTCGGACTGCGTGGCCCTGGGCATTCACCATTGGGCGAAGGTCGACGTGGTGCTCAGCGGCATCAACCAGGGGCTCAACGTCGGCAACTCCTGCTGGCACTCGGGCACCTTGGCGGCGGCGAAGCAGGCGGCGCTCTTCGGGGTGCGGGGCATCGCCCTGAGCGCCCCGTCGATCGAAGAGCACGGCGACTACGATCTGCTGGTGCCGTTCGCGCGGCGCGTGCTCGACACCCTGCTCACGAAGCAGCCCTCGGCCCTCCTGCACAACGTGAACTTCCCGCTCTCGCCCAAGGGCCTCATGTGGACGAAGCAGTCGGTGCGTCACTACGAAGGCAAGGTGATCCCCGACGAGGATCCCTACGGCCGCACCGTGTATTGGTTTGCCGCGATGCCGATCGAAGCGGTGGAGCCGGGCACCGATCGCTGGGCGCTCGCCCAGGACCTGGTGTCCATCACTCCGCTGCGGCTCGACCTCACCGATCAACAATGCCTGGCTGAAGACACCCGTCGCCTGGCGTTCTGAAGGCGCCTCCGACGGTGAGTGACGCTCAGCCCGCCGCGCGCAGCGGACTGACCTGCTCGATCGCCGCCAGCAGCTCACCGCGGGTGAAGGGCTTGGCGAGAAAAGCGTCGGCGCCCGCCTGCTCGCGCGAGTCGGCCGCGTCCTGGAAGCCCGACATCAACACCACGCGGACTGTGGGCACCCGCTTGCGAATTTCCCGCGCGGCCACCACCCCGTCCCCGTCGGCCATGCGCACGTCGCTCAGCAGCAGGTCGAACCGCTCGCCCGCCGCGATCAACGCGATCGCCTGGTTTCCCGAAGACGCCTCGCGGGTGACGTGCCCGGCCGTCTCGAGCATGCGGCACACCGTGCGCCGAATCACCGCCTCGTCATCGACCACCAGCACCCGCTTGCCGGTGGGGGGCGTGAGCGCGGAGGGCACCGCCTCGCGCGGCGCCTCGGTCGCGGGGAACCAGAGCGCGAAGCGCGCGCCCTGCTGCGGAGCGCTCTCAACGTCGATGCTCCCGCCCGCCTGGGAGACGATGCCGTGCACGGTGGAGAGCCCTAAGCCCGTGCCCCGGCCGGGCTCGCGGGTGGTGAAGAACGGCTCGAAGATGCGCGCCTGCTGCTCGGGCGTCATCCCATGCCCGGGGTCGCTCACGGAGAGCTCCACGCCGGGGCGCCCTCCCCGCGCCAGCGCGCGAGAGCACACGGTGATCGTCCCGCCCTGCGCCATCGCGTCTTTCGCGTTGAGCACCAGGTTCACCAGCACCTGCTCGAGGTGACCGGGATCGATCAGCGTCCACAGCCCCGCCGTCACGCCGCTGACGTCGACGCGATGGCTGGGCCCCAGGGAGCGGCCAAGCATCTCCACGGTGCGCAAGGTGGTGGCGCTCACGTCGATGGGCTGCGGGTGGTGGGCCTGCTTGCGCCCGAACGCGAGCAGCCTGCGGGTGAGCTGGGCGGCCTGGTCGGTCGCCTCCATCGCCTCGGCCAGGAGCGCCGGATCTCCCTGCTTGAGCGAGAGCATCTCGAGGCTGGAGAGAATGATGGTGAGCAGGTTGTTGAAGTCGTGCGCGACGCCGCCCGCCAGCCGGCCCACGGCGTCGAGCTTCTGGGTGCGCCGCAGCGCCTCTTCGATGGCGTGCGCTTCGGTGCGATCGACCACGATGCCGCGCCACGCGGTCACCTTCCCGTCGGCGTCACGCAGCGCGCGCCCATGCAACTGCACCACCAGCGGCCGCCCGTCCTTGCGGCGCCACACCGAGTCCACGCCCACCAGTTGATCGCTCTCGAGCGCGCTGGGCTGCCCGGGCTCCGGACGGGAGAGGAAGAGCTCGCGGGTGTCGAGCGCGGTCACCTGCTCCGCCGAGTCGTAACCGAGCATGCGCACCAGCGCGCCGTTCACCTCGCTGAAGCGGCCGGGCGTGGTCGAGGTGTAGGTGCCGACCCCGATGATGTCGGCGAGCTCCTCGTAGCGCGCGACCGCCTGCTGCCTCGCGGCGTGCGTGCGATCGAAGGTGAGCACGATGAGGCCGACGCTCAGGGCCACGTCGTTGAACATCGACAGCCCAATCCCCCAGGGGATGAACCACGCCCGGTCACCGAGGAAGGGAAAGTTGGCGAAGTTCAGGCCGGTGGCGGCCAGCGCGAAGATGGTGAGCCCGACGCCCAGGCCCGACATCTGGCGGCGGCTCTTGAAGAGCGCCACCGCCATGTTCACGTAGGCAAACCCGAGAAAGAAGATGGGCACCCCGACCGCCCGGACGAGCGAGCCGGTCCCCACCGCCACCACCAAGGAGGCCACCACGCCCAGCGCGCCCGCGAACCAGAAGCTCCTTCCAGGGGCGCGCCCCAGCAGCCGCCAGGTCCCGCGCGTCAACAGCCAGGTGGCCAGGAAGATGCCGGCCAGGCTGACGAGCTGGGCTGGAGGCGCCGTGTATCCGAGCAGGTTCGGAATCATCAGGAGCTGCGAGAAGATCTGCACGCTGAAGCCGAGCGTCCACAGCCGCAGGTGCTCGGCGCTCTCGCGTCTCCAGAGGTAGGCGAAGACGACCAGGCGCATCACCGCGATGCACAGGCCGGTCAACGCCAGAACGAGGAACGAATCGACCACGGTCAGAGCGTAACGAGTGCAGGCTGATCCGAACAGCCTGCTTCCACCGGTGTCATGACCGGGTCAGCTTCACCCAGAGTTGGTGGCCGTCGAGATCCATGACCTCCCCGGCCAACTGGGGGGAGAGGGTCAGGGTGGCCGCGAGCACCTCTTCACGGATCTTGGCGTCGTGCTCCTGGAGCATCGCCTGCAGCACCGCGCCCTTCGCGGCCACCTCGAGGGTGATGCGATCGTTCACCGCCAGCCCCTGGTCCTTGCGCATGCGCTGCACGCGCGAGACCAGCTCCCGCATCAGGCCTTCACGGGTGAGCGCGTCGGTCATGGTGATGTCGAGCGCGACGGTGAGATCGCCTTCGCTCTCGATCACCACTTCGCCCCGCGCGGTGCGGCTGACCGCCACGTCTTCCCTGGTCACCGGCTGGCCCTGCACGGTGAGTGAGCCGCCCTGCTCCAGCGCGTGCCA
>VFKJ01000830.1 GCA_009885595.1 Myxococcales bacterium
GAACATGGTTCAACGTCTCCTGCTGCTGCTTCTTCTCACCGCGTGCGGTCGCACGCAGTTCGTCAGTGGCTCCGCGAACCCGGTGGCGGTGATCGACCTGCAGGAGCTCACCGTTCCCAAGGGACAATGGGTGACCCTCGATGGCTCGAAGAGCAGGGATCCCGAGGGCGAGCCGCTCTCGTTCACCTGGCGGATCCTGCTGCGGCCGATCGGCGCCAACGAGCAGATCGAGTCGAGCGTGCGCGAGGTGACCCGGCTTCGCCCTGACGTCGGGGGCGCCTGGCGGGTCGAGCTCGTCGTCAGCGCGGGCAGCCGTCGCAGCGTCCCCGCGGTGGCGACGCTCACGGTGACGGACCCGGCGGGCCTGCCGGTGGCCAACGCCGGGCCTGATCAGACCGGGTTTGCGGGAACCACGTTCTTCCTCGACGGCTCGCTCAGCCGAGATCCCGCCGGCGGGCCGCTGAGCTACGCGTGGTCGGTGACCCGCCCCGCGGGCAGCACCGCCACCCTGATCAACCCGATGACGATTCGCCCCTCGTTCACGGCGGACCGCGACGGCACCTACGAGGTCACCCTGCTGGTGAGCGCGCGCGGGCGCACCGCCTCTGACAGCGCGCTCATTGCGGTGGGAACGCTCAACCACGCGCCCACCGCCCAGGCGAGCTCCATGACGACCGGGCCGCTCGGCACCCTCGTTCGCCTCGACGGCAGCGGGAGCCGCGACCCTGATGGAGATCCGCTCACCTTCTCCTGGCGCACCCAGGAATCACCCGGGAGCATTCCCGTCGTCCTCTCCGATCGCGCGGCGGTGTCGCCGACCTTCACGCCCACCGTCGGAGGCCTCTACGGGTTCGAGCTGACGGTGAGCGATCCACGTGGGCTCTCGAGTACGGCGGTCACCAGCCTGATCATCGACGCACCGCCGGATGCAGGCGTCGATGCGGGCGTGAGGGACGCGGGCGTCGATGCAGGCGTCAGAGATGCGGGCGTGCGGGACGCGGGAATCGTCATCACCGATGGCGGCGGGTACGACGTGCTCGACCCCGGCGAGGTCTATCTCGCGGGCACGCTGTCAGAGGGCGCGTGCTGGCTCGACGCGCTGGCGCCGGTGAGCGAGCCCAACCTCGCGACCACCGGCTTCGACTGCTACTTCAACAACGAATCGGCGGTGATCCGGCCGACCGACGGCCGCCTCCTCTACACGAACACCTTCGAAGACGTGCTGCGCGAGTACCACTGCGACGCGTGCCCCTACACGGGCAACTACGGACCGTCGGCGCTCCTGAATGATCCGATCATCCCGGCGAGCTGCCCGGGGAACGGTGACCTCACCGCGTTCAGGGTCTCTCCCGATGGGGTGATCCTGCACTCGTGCGCGGGCAGCCCCAGCAGGTGGCGCGACGCCGCTGGGATCGAGCGCTACGACGCGACCGGCGATCCGCTCATCGGGCTGGGCGCGGGAGGTTGGGCGCTCACCGAGACCCGGGTGGTCAACCTGCAGACCGGCGCGCAACACCCCTTCACGGGCTTGTCGAGCGTCTCGCCGATCGCGGTGCGCTGGCATCCACCCGATGGCTTCCGGGTCGCGCAAGGCAATGAGCTGTGGCGGGTGTCGATCACCGGCGCGGCGCAGTCAGTGGGGATCTACCCCGCCTTCCCCAGCGGCTACTCGGTCGCGTTCGGCGCCAAGCTCGACGGCAATGGGGCGCTCTTTCAGTTCGCGCGGGACTCGTCGTTCACCGATGCGATCGTGCGCAGCACCATCGGGGGCACGGCGAGCGTCGTGTACTCGGAGCTCAGCAGGCCCCTCGTGAAGATCCACATCTCGGCGCTGGTGACGGGGCCCTGAAAGGGGTCAGCCCTCTCCCCGACCCTCTCCCCCGCGGGGGAGAGGGAGCCTTGTCCACCAGTCGCGCACGTCTTCGAACCGCTGCACCTTCGGCACCCTCGGCAGGCTGCCGAGGAACCGTGCGCCGTAGCGCTTCTTGAGCAGCCGCACGTCCCCCAGCGCCACCACGCCCCTGTCCTTCGCGGTGCGAATGAGCCGGCCAAAGCCCTGCCGCAGCGCGAGCGCCGCCTGCGGCACCTGGTAGTCGTCGAACGGCCTGCCGCCCGCCTCCCTCACCGCGTCCATGCGCGCGGCCTGCAGCGGCTCGTTGGGCGGCGCGAACGGGAGCCGGTCGATGATCACCATCGACAGCGCATCACCCGGCACGTCCACGCCTTCCCAGAAGCTCTGCGAGGCGAACAACACGCTGGGCGCCTCGAGGAACTTCTCCAAGAGCGCACGCCGCGGCAGATCGCCCTGCTTGAGCACCGGCACCTTCAGGTGCGGCGCCACCAACTCGTGCACCGCGTCCATGTGCCGCAGCGAGGTGAACAACACGAACGCCCGCCCCCCCGACAGCTCGAGCAGTCGATACACCTCGCGGGAGAACTGCAGCGTCCAGTCCGGGCTCGAGGGCTCGGGCAGGTAGCCGGGCACGTAGAGCAGCGCCTGGGTCCCGTAGTCGAAGGGGGACTCCACCTCGAGCGCGTCCCACTCGCGACCGGTGAGGCCGAGGCGCGCGACCACGTACTCGAAGTCGCCGCCCTTCATCGACGCGGTCTGCAGCGTGGCCGAGGTGAAGACGACACTGTCCAC
>VFKJ01000787.1 GCA_009885595.1 Myxococcales bacterium
CGAAGATGTGGGGCGAAGAGGTGCTGCGCGCGCGCACCCAGGTGGTGGAGGGGTTTCTCGTGGTGTGGACCGGGCTGCAGCGGCACCCCGAGCGCGAGGCGGCCTTCGGCCCGTGGATCGAGCGGCTGCTCGATTTTCCAAAGCAGGCCGGCACGCCGGACCGGCTCAACATGACCCTGTTCGCGTTGATGGGCTTCGTGGCGGCGGATCCTCAAGGGTACGTCGCCGCGCTCGGCGTGGAACGGCACCGCATCGGGGGGCATGAGCTGCGGGCGCTGCCGGTGGTCGCGCCTCCGGGGCCGACTGAGGCCGCGCTCACGTACACCCTGAATTTTCAGAGTTGGGCTCGCGTGACTGAGGGGATCGCCAGGGTCGTCAGCAGCTTTGGTTAGCCCTCTCCCCGACCTCCTGAGCGGAGTCGAAGGATCCCCCGCGGGGGAGAGGGAGACAGGGGAGGCTCATTTCTGGTGGGCGTGGCCCGGCCCGAGAATCTTTTCCACGTACTGATCGAAGTCGAAGTTCGGCGAGTTCTCGCGATCGTGACAGCCCTTGCACGTCTTCGCCTCGACGAAGCGCGCGATGCTGCCCGGGGTCGGGTTCGTCGAGTGCGCATCGCCCGGCCCGTGGCACGACTCGCAGCCCACCTCTTCGCGCCCCGCGGTCACGTCGATCCGGCACACGCCCTGCGGCTGCTGCCACCCGGTGACGTGACAACCGACGCAGTCGAGGTGGTGCTGCTTCCCGTCCTGCACCAGGGTCGCGTACGCCTGCGCGTGCTTGGAGCCCTTGAACGTCGGCTCCGACGCCGCATGACAGGTCAGGCACAGCGGCGAGCCCACGTAGCCGCGGGTCTCGGCCGTCGCCGGCGGGCACGACTTCCCATGTTCCTTCGCCCACGCGAGGTTGATGAGGCCGACGTCGACGTCGTACGCCTTCTCCACCGCCAGCACCGTGGGGTTCTCGAGGAAGTTCGACTCGAGGGGAATGAAGCGCGCGGTGGCGGCGGCCTTGCCCTCGGGCACGGGCAGCGGCGTCTCTGCCAGCAGCTCGCGCCGGCCGATGATCTCTTCCAGCTTCGCCTTGCGCAGCGCCTTGAGCTCTTCCGCGAGCATCGGCTCGTTCACCTGCACGCGCAGCAGCTCGATCCGTTGATCGAGCGCGTACAGCTCGCGGTCCCGCTCTCCGTCACCGCGCAGCCACTCCACCTTGCCGCCGTCGTGCAGGGACACGTCGACGCGCAGCAGCGAGCGGCCCTTGCTCTGCACCTGCGCCACCTTCGTCGCGCCGCCAGCCAGCTTGCTCTCTTCCGACGAGAAGGCGTCCTTCGCGCGCGCGGACACGAACAGATCGACCGAGACGGCGTCGTGCGCCTCGCGCAGCAGCAGCTCGAAGGGCAGCGGCACCATCGCCACCACGAAGCGGGCGCCGGCCTTCCTCGCCTGCAGCGCGAGGCTCGTCGCCGCGACCGGGGTCGGCGCGTTGATCACCCCCACGCCATCGAGCACCTTGAACGCGCCGCTCGAGAGCTCGGGCAGCTGCAGGCCCTGGCGGAACTCCACGCCGCGCGCGTCATCGAGGGGCCCGGGGGCACGCAGGTCGAGCCCCATCGCCTTCCACGCCTGGGCCAGCGCCTTCGCCTTGCGCTCCTGCTGCGGCACCGCGGCCTCGGGAATGGGCGCTTCTGCGAACAGGCCATCGCCGCAGTCGAAGAAGTGCACCGCGTTCCCCGACTGGCGGGCCTCCGCGAGCTGGAACGCCGAGCGCGAGACCCCGCCGCGCATGTTCTCGGTGCAGCCGCAGGGCCCTAAGTACCCGCGGACCTCGGCGCTGAAGAACAGCGTCACTTTTTTCAAGGGGGCGGAGCTGGGCCTGGCCTCGCGCGTGGTGCAGCCGGCGAGCAACAGCACCAGCACCAGTCTCAGCAGTTCACCAGATGATGCTCTCGACCAGCTCGTCGACCTTCTCACCCAGCGCCTCCAGGCCGTGCGACTTCGACAGATAGCCGTCGGCACCCACCTGTCCGGCCAGCTTCTCGAGCTCTTCGTCGCCCAGCGAGCTGAACAGCACGATGGGGATGTCCTGCGTGTTGTATTCGTTCTTCAGGGTGCGGCAGATGTCGGCGCCGGTCGCCTCAGGCATGTGAATGTCCGTGAGGATGAGGTGCGGGTGGAATTCGCTGAGCAGCCGCTCGAACTCCATCAGCGTGGACGCTCCGCGAACGTCGTAGCCACGTTCCTCCAGCACGGCTTTCTCCATCTGCAGCGTGATCTCGCTGTCGTCGATGAGGAGGATTCGGCGCTTTTCCACGCGGGTGCTGATAGTAGGGTGCGCCCGATTTTCCAAGAGGTCTTCCTCATG
Organism: Myxococcales bacterium; assembly: GCA_009885595.1. Lineage (GTDB taxonomy): Bacteria > Myxococcota > Myxococcia > Myxococcales > Myxococcaceae > Archangium_A. The sequence goes on from VFKJ01000787.1 coordinate 2,359, forward strand.
CGACGTGCCGTTCTTTCGACCTGCCTCCTTGCCTTTCTCGGGTCTTCCCCTGCCTTCGCGGACTTGAAGGTCGGCTACGTCGATCTCCAGCGGGCCTTGATGGAGGTGGGCGAAGGTCAGCAGGCCAAGGCCAGGCTCAAGGGCGAGATCGAGAAGAAGAAGGCCGAGTTCGAAGGCGAGCAGAAGAAGCTGCGCGAAGACGGCATGGTGCTCGACCGACAGGCGTCAGCCATGAGCGAGGAGGTGCGCATCGAGAAGATGAAGCAGCTCCAGGGCCGCATCATGTCGATCAGCGAGAAGGGCCAGAAGCTGCAGGTCGAGTTCGTGGAGAAGGAACGCACCGAGCTCAAGAAGATCTTCGATCGCATGGACCCGATCGTCGCCGCCATCGCCAGGCGCGAGGGGTTGGCGATGGTGTTCGAGAAGACCGACTCCGGCCTGGTGTTCGCCGAGTCGAACCTCGACGTCACCAACGAGCTGGTGCGCACCTACAACGAGAAACATCCGGTGAAGGGCAGCAAGCCCGCCGCGCCCGCGCCGAAGGACGCCCCCACGAAGTGACGACCGCCTCAGAGCTCGCAGCCCTGGTGGGCGGCACCGTGGACGGAGACGGTTCGGCGCAGGTCACGGGCGTGGCCGGCCTCGAGCAGGCCCAGTTCGGCCAGCTCTCCTTCTACGGGAACCAGAGGTACAAGAAGGCGCTGGCGGCCACCAAAGCGTCGGTGGTGCTGGTGCCCGCTGACGCCCCGCCTCGGCCAGCGGGCACGACGTACGTGGTGGTGCCTCACCCGCACCTCGCGTTCGCGCGCGTGGCGCAGAAGTTCCACCCCGCCAGGCGACACCCGCCCGGCATCTCCGCCAAGGCGTCGGTGCACGAGAGCGCGAAGATCGATGCCACGGCCACCGTGATGGACTTCGTCACCGTGGGCCCCCGCACCACCGTGGGCGCGCGCGCCGTGCTCTTCCCCGGCGTGTACCTCGGCGAAGACGTGCGCATCGGAGAGGGCACCGTGCTCTCCGCCAACGTGGCGGTGATGGATCGCTGCAGCGTGGGCGCGCGCTGTCTGCTGCACCCCGGCGCGGTGATCGGCGCGGACGGCTTCGGCTTCGCGCTCGACCTGTCGGTGCCCGAGCACGTGAAGATTCCCCAGGCCGGCATCGCGCGCGTGGAAGACGACGTGGAGATCGGCGCCTGTTCCTGTGTCGACCGCGCCACCACCGGCGAGACGGTGGTGGGCAAGGGCTCCAAGCTCGACAACCTGGTGCAGGTTGGCCACAACTGCACCGTCGGCCCGCTCTCGATTCTCTGCGCGCAGGTGGGGCTGGCTGGCTCCACTGAGCTGGGCAAGGGCGTGATGCTCGGCGGGCAGGCGGGCGCGGCCGGTCACCTGCGCATCGGCCATCTGGCGAAGATCGGCGCCCAGTCCGGGGTGATCAACGACGTCGAAGACGGCGCCGCCGTGATGGGCGCGCCCAGCCTGCCCAGCCGCGAGTACATGCGCTCGTTCGCCGTGTTCGCGCGCCTGCCGGAGCTCCACCGCGAGCTGCGCGACCTGAAGAAACGCCTCGAGCTCCTGGAGAAGGGGAAGACCTCACCATGATGGAAATTAAAGAGATTCAGAGCCTGCTGGCCCACCGCTACCCCTTCCTGCTGGTGGACCGGGTGATCGAGCTCGAGACCGGCAAGAAGCTCATCGGGTACAAGAACGTCACCATCAACGAAGACTTCTTCAACGGCCATTTCCCCGGACACCCGGTGATGCCGGGCGTGCTCATTCTCGAGGCGCTGGCGCAGGCCTGCGCGCTCCTCGCGTACAAGAGCTCAGGCCTCGACCCGAAGGACCTCGTCATCTACCTGATGGCCATCGACAACGCGAAGTTCCGCAAGCCCGTGGTGCCCGGCGATCGCCTCACCCTCACCGCAGAGGTGGTGCGCGTGAAGGGGGTCATCTGGAAGCAGCGCGGCGTGGCCACCGTCGACGGCCACGTCGTCGCCGAGGCCGACTTCCTCGCCACCGCGGTGAAGACGGGTGGGGTCGCGCCGTGAGCATCCACCCCACGGCGATCGTCGCGAAGGGCGCGCAGCTTCACGAGACGGCGGAGATCGGCCCGTACGCGATCATCGGCGCGCAGGTGAGGATCGGTGCCGGCACCTCGGTCGGCCCGCACACCGTGATCGATGGCGACACCACCATCGGTGAGAAGAACCGCATCTTCCACCTCGCGTCGATCGGCGCGCCCCCGCAGGATCTGAAGTACGCGGGCGAGAACACCAGGCTCGTCATCGGCGACGAGAACCAGATCCGCGAGTTCACCACGCTGCACCTCGGCACCGCCGGTGGCGGCGGGGTGACGAAGATCGGCAGCAAGAACCTGTTCATGGCCTACGCGCACGTGGCGCACGACTGCATCGTCGGCAACGGCTGCGTGCTGGCGAACGCGGCCACCCTCGCAGGTCACGTCGAGGTGGGTGATCACTCCACCCTCGGCGGCCTGTCGGCGGTGCACCAGTTCACGCGCATCGGCAAGCACGCCTTCCTCGCCGGCGGCACCATGGCGGTGATGGACGTGCCCCCCTACTGCATCGCGCAGGGCGATCGCGCCGAGCTCGCCGGTCCCAACGTGGTCGGCCTCAAGCGCCACGGGTACACCGACGAGCAGCAGACCCGCATCAAGGACGCGTACCGGGTGCTGTTCCGCTCGAAGATGGGCCTCAACGAGGCGCTCTCGCAGCTGCAGGCCGAGATGGGCCAGCACCCCGAGATCGCGCTGCTCCTCGAGTTCATCACCAACAGCAAGCGCGGCATCACCCGTTGATTCCGTCGAGCCAACCGTGAAGTCCATCGGCCTCATCGCCGGCAACGGCCGCCTCCCCTTCCTCTTCGCAGAGGCCGCGGCAGCTCAAGGGCTCACCGTGCACGCGGTCGCCTTCGAAGGCGAAGCCGACGACTCGCTCTCGAAACACGTCGCCTCACTGTCCTGGGTCAAGGTCGGCCAGGCCGCCGGCATCGTGCGAGCCCTCACCGCGCGCGGCGTGAACAAGGCAGTCATGGCCGGCGGCATCGGCCGCATCCGCTCCCTCACCCAGGCGCGCCCCGACCTGGGCATGCTCATGATCGCCGCCGGGCTGCGCAGCCTGCGTGACGACGAGCTCCTGCGCGCGGTGGCGAAGTACTTCGAGAGCAAGGGCGTGCAGATCGTCGCGCCCACCGACTACGTGAGGTCGGTGCTGGCCTGCGAAGGTCACCTCGCCGGGCCAAAGCTGACCGAGCGCCAGCGCCGCGACGTGGAGCTGGGCCGCGAGGTCGCCGCCGCGCTCGGCCGCGCCGACGTGGGCCAGACGGTGGTGGTGAAGGACGGCGTGGTGTTGGCGGTCGAGGCGGTAGAAGGCACCGACGAGTGCATTCGCCGCGCGGGAAAGTTCGGGGGGCCGGGTGGGGTGGTGGTCAAGCGCTGCAAGCCCACGCAGGACCTCCGCTTCGATCTCCCGGCGGCCGGCCCGGTGACGCTCGAGGTGATGCGCGAGGCGGGCGCCACGGTGCTCGCGATCGAGGCGGGCAAGACCGTGCTGCTCGACGCCACCCTGCTGTTCTCAGACGCGGCCAAGCTCGGCTTCAGCGTGGTGGGCTTCCAAACAGCTTCGCCTTGAAGGGGAAGACCGATGACGCCCGAAGCGAAGAAGCCGCTGCTCCCGCGACTCTTGCCGATCGGCAGCGTGGGCTACCACGTGTTCCTGGCCTCCATCGCCATCTTCATCCTGGGGCCGCTCGGCGGAGTCACCGCCGCGTACATGAACTACGCCTTGGGCTTCTTCGTGGGCGGCCAGGTGCTCGCGGGAATCCTGGGCTCGACGGTGACCTACTTCTACGGCCCCGAGGGCAAGCACGGCGCCAACTACATGCAGACGATGGCCGCCTCGGTGGCCTCGATGGCCGCGATGGGCGTGCTCATTCAGGCGATGGTGTGGCTGGGCATGCCGCTGCCCGCGACCTGGCTGCTCATCACCTACTTCCTGTGCATCGGCATGTTCGGCGTGGGCGTGGGCATGCTCTACACGCCCATCCTCGTGGACAAGCTGCAGCTGACCTACCCCTCGGGGCTGGCGGTCGCGAACATCCTCCGGGCGCTCACCGACGTGCGGTTGCTCAAGCGCAGCGTCGGTACCCTGGGGGGCGGCATCTTCGGCGGCATCGGGCTGTCCCTCATCGTCTTCAAGGTCTCCGCCTGGCTGGAGGAGCTCAAGGAGAAGCCGCCCGCCCTCGTCGCCTGGGCCGCGAGCTTCTCGGCGGTGACCTTCGGCGGCGGCATGATCGTCGGCGCGCGCATCTCGGTCTCCGCGATCCTGGTGGGCGGCATCGGCCTGGCGATGCGGCCCTGGCTCATCGCCAACGGCTACATCGGGCCCGACGATCCCTTCCGGAAGATCGGCTTCATCTTCGCGCTGGGCACCATCCTGGGCGCGGCGATCGTCGACCTCTCGCTGCTCGGCCGCGACGCGCTCAAGAAGGTGCGCGAGGCGAAGGCCGCCGAGGCGGTGCCCGCCACCGGACCCAAAGCGAACATCGGCCGCCTGCTGCTGTGGGTGGGCTTCTGGGCCGTCGCGCTCACCATCGTCGCCACCCAGATGCTCCACGTGCCGATGGGCTGGGTGATCATGGCGATCGTCCTCGCGTTCGTCTTCCAGATGATCAACGGCATCAGCCAGGGCATCACCGATCAGAACCCCATCAGCTCTGCCTTCGTCGTCACCGTGCTGCTGATGGGCCTGCTCGGGCTGCGCGATCCGCTGATAGGTCTGCTGGGCGGCTCCATTCTCCTGGTGTCCTGCACGGTCGGCGTCGACATGCAGCAGGATCGCTCGACCGGCTGGCGCCTGGGCACGGATCGCTCGGTCCAGTTTCGCTACCAGATGCTGGGCATCGTCTTCGGCGCGGTGATCGCGGTGATGATGACCCGGGTGTTCCTCGAGGGCTTCCCGGTGCTCACCAAGAACCTCTTCGAGCACCCCGAGCTTCGCCTGACCGAGGCGCGAGGCTGGCAGAGCGCGATGACCTACAAGTTCGTCGGCGTGCTCAACACGCTCTCGAAGGACCAGACCAAGACGCTCAGCGTGATGGGGCTGGGGGTGCTGCTGGGCCTGGTGATCGAGATCGCCCGCAAGGCCGTGTTCAAGAACCCGCGGTACCTGGCGTGGAAGGGCAAGAGCGGCACCACCAGGGCCGTCGACTTCACCCTGGACGCGCTGATCCTCGCCTCGCCTTACGCCTCGAGCTTCGGCGGCTTCGTCGACTTCGAGTCGTCCTTCTGGTGGGGCATCGGCGGCATCGTCGCCTCGGTGATCTCCGGGCGACGCACGCCGGAGCCGGTGGCGAAGGATGGTGAAGTGCTCCCCGAAGACATGAGCGGGACCAGCCTCGTGGGCGGCGGGCTCATCGCCGGGGAGAGCCTGTTCGCGCTCTGGCTGGGCCTCTCAGGCCTCATCAGTCGGGGCGCCCTCGGGAAGATCTTCGGCGGCTGACCTGCCTCGCCGCTCACCGAGTCCTGCCAGACCGCCCCAGTCCGAAAGGGCGGTCTGCACTGCAGGAACGCCTAGAACTCGACCGTGCTCAGCACGAGCGTGGGCTGAATCGTCATGTGGACGGTCACCGACGACGGCGTGTTGGTCTCGAGGATGGTGAGCGACGAGGTCACGTGGGCCGTGCAGGTGCGGCGGCGCTTGACCGCGTCCTTGATGGCGTCGAGCGCCGCGCCCTCGAGCACCACGGTCTGCGGCAGGTTGCCGAGCCGGTCGCGGTCGAGAATCGTCTGGCCGTTCACCGTCAACTCCATGTCGCGCAGGCGGCTCTCCACGTCGAACCGGTCTCCGGTGTCGTCGCTGATGTCGAAGCGCTGAATCTCGAGCTCCACGCGGTTCACGTACTTCGCCGCCCCCGTGAACGCCTTGATGCTCTTGTAGTCGGCCTCGTTCAGCACCTCGACCCACTGGTCGAAGAAGAACCTGCAGCCGCCCTGCACCGGCGAGGAGGTCACCTCATACGTCTGCGAGTTGTCCTCTCCGATGATGGTGTCGCCGCACTTGAAATCCCCCGTGTTGACGCGGGTGGAGAACGACCTGTCGATGGGCTTGATGCCGTCATTCTTGCTGAGTCGAACTTCGATGGGTCCGCACGCGGCCAGTCCAGCCATCGCGAGCAGGCATGCTCCAGTCTTGATGAGTTTCGTCATGGTGTGTCCCCTTGGTTGAGCTACCGGAAGGACCAAGACTGCAAGGCACGCACCACCTGTTCCTGCGTTACCAATCCCACCAATCATTTCGGTGCGCCTTTGGGCACAATGGCGCCATGGCGCCCGTGAAGTCGCAGCCCTCGACGCCCTTCGCCAGCCGCGAGCTCAATGGAGAGGTCCTGCTCGACGAGCTCAGCGACCTTCGCAACGCCCAGGTGCCCCAGAAACTCTTGAGCGATCTGGTGCTGGGTTTGCGGGATCTCGAAGGGGTGCGCGTCTCGGAAGCGGCGCTGCGGCTCAAGCAGCTCGCCGCGAACCGCTTCTCTGCCACCCCAGCGCTCGCCTCGCTGCTGGTGCGCTGGTCGGCCAGGTTGAAGGTCGAGCTCGACGTGCCGCTGCTGATCTCTCACTTCGAGCGGCTGGCCATCACCGCCGCCATCGTCGCCTCGGTGCGCCGCGCTTCCGACTCGCTCAAGGGCGGAGGCCGCTGATGGGCTTCCCGGTCTCCGACGAGGCGAACGAGCTGCTCGCCCAGTGGCCCCCTCGCGCGCGCGCTCTGTTCGCCGAGCTGCTCGACGACGCGGGCAGCGATCTGCAGCGCGAGCTCATTCAGCGCGCGGTGGTCGCGGCGCACACGCCCGCCGAGGTGCACGCCTTCGCTGACGAGCTGCGCGCGATGAGCGACGAAGAGGCGTACGAGGCCTGCACCCTCCACGACTCCGCGCCCGAGGACTACACGGTGGCGCAGCTGCTCCGCGCCGAGGCCGACCCGCTCTTCGCCTTCGAGCTGATGGGCGGCACCATCGAGCCCAACGAAGAGCAGAGCAGCCAGGGTTTCATTCCGCCCCGCCGGGTGCCCGACACCATCGAGCTGGAGGCCGTCGGTCCCTCCGATGCGGTGGCCGCCGCGGTGGCGAAGAAGAAGTCGTCCGACTCCTTCGAGGCGGACTCACCGGGCGCTTCCCGGCCCCGCAAGCTCGACTGGAATGATCTGGGCAACACCCGCCCGCCGCCTCAGAAGAAAGACTCGGGTCCGCCCAGCTCGGGTGGCACCCGCTTCCTCGAGAACCTGCTGGCCGAGGCGACCCGCGCCCTTGCCATCTCGTGGAAGGAGCACGACGTCGACGTGCCCGGCGGGCTCAGCATGGCCGACGCGCTCGCTTCGGCCGCAGGCGCCTTGGCCCGCGGCATTCCGGTGCCCTGCGCCGTGGGCCCCCACCCCGGAGACCACCGCCGCTTCATCGTGCTGATGCAGCTGAACACCTCGGGCAAGAGCCGCGCGTGGCAGCTCTACGATCCGTTCTCCTCCGAGCTGCTGTGGGCCAATGAAGGCGATCTTCTGGCAAAGGCCGAGCTGCCCTTCGCGAACAAGATGAATCGCCGGTTGACCCGAATCGTCTTGCCGCAGAGCCTCCGCTCCAGTTTCTAAAGGAGTCGCCATGAAGCAGATCGTCCTCTTCCTCGCGCTGCTGCCCTCGCTCGCGCTCGCGGACTCGGTGAACGTCTCGATCAAGACCCAGGTGATGAAGGGCCAGGGGCTGCCCGCGGTGATGATCGAGATCCTCGAGCCGATCGCCGGCTTCCGCCTCACCCTGAGCCGCGACGGCGGCAAGCTGCAGGAATGGAAGGGCGGCGGCAGGCCCGGCGTCACCCGCACCATCGAGCTCTCTCACCCTGATGGCCAGGCGAAGTGGGCCGGGGAGCTCGTGATCAACCTGCCCAACGGCACCACCGGCACCATGCCGATGGAGTTCGAGACGGAGATCGTGGGTCAGCTCGCCATCGCCGTCGACCTGAAGAAGGACTTCGACCCCGTGGCCCGCAAGCTGCGCTTCACCGTCAACCAGCCGATCGTGAAGGCGCACCTCAAGGTGCTGATGGACACCGGCGCCGTGGTGGCCGACGACGACATCGCCTTCGAGAGCGAACCCGCGGGCACCAGGCTCGAGGTGAGCTGGCCGGAAGCGAAGGGCCAGGCGATGTTGGTGAGCCTGCGCGTGTTCGCGAAGTCGGGCGTGTTCAACGGGGTGGAGCTGACCAACTGGCAGGTCAACATCCCCCATGAAGAGGTGAACTTCGCCTCGGGCAAGTGGGACGTCGCCGCCCAGGAGACCGCGAAGCTCGAGAAGAGCCTCGGTCTCATTCAGGACGCGGTCGACAAGTACGGCTCGCTGGCGCAGATCAAGCTCTACATCCTCGGCCACACCGACACCGTGGGACCGACCGCCTCGAATCGCACGCTCTCCTTCAACCGCGCCCGCACCATCGGCAGCTGGTTCAAGAAGCGCGGCCTGCGCATTCCCGTGCTCTACGAGGGCTTCGGCGAAGAGGCGCCGCTGGTGGCCACCTCGGACGAGACCGACGAGCCGAAGAACCGCCGCGCCGACTACCTGCTCTCGATCGGCGAACCCGCGCTCACGGGCGCCTACCCCTTTCAGCCGAAGTGGCAGCGCCTCTAGCTCGCTAGTCGTCGCTAGTCGGCGTCGGCGGAGAACGACACCGAGGTCGTCTCGTTGGCCAGCACCGTCACCTTCTCCTTCACCTTCCGCTTCGGGTGCGTGAGGGTGATCTCGTAGGTGCCGACCGGCGCGGGAAGCTTCCGCACGCCCGTCACCTCGTAGGCCTTTCCCTGCACCAGCACCGTCGCGAAGGGCACGGCCTTCACTGAGATCGTCCCCAGCTTCCGCACCGCGACAGGCGTGGGCTTGACCGGCTCGGGCTCGGCCACCGCCACAGGGGCGGGTGCACCGGCGTCCACCTGGGCCACTGGCTCCGGCACAGGGGGCGGCGGCTCGGCGATCGGCTCCTTCACCGGAGCAGGAATGATCGCCGCCACCGGCTCGGTCTTGACCGGCGCTCCCGCCGGGGTCTCCGGCGAGCGCGTGCTCACGTAAGCGACCCCGCTGGAGAGCCCCAGCACCACCACCGCGGCCAGGGCGATCAACGGCCCCCTCGACCTCGCTGGCGCGCGCGAGGGCGGCCCCGGCTCGCTGGCCTGCAGGGTCTCGCTCACGCTCACCGAGGGCAGCTGCAGCGAGGGCCGCA
>VFKJ01000157.1 GCA_009885595.1 Myxococcales bacterium
CCTACATCGCGATCTTCGACATCCTCGACGCGGAGCGAGCCGAGGCAGCGGCGAAGGGATCGCAGACCCGCCGTGACCGCGCCGCGCGCGCTCCGTGATCAGCCGAAGACTCACGAGCGCCGGGCTTGAGGGCGCTCGGGTCACGTAGACCGTCAGCACTCGCGGACACCGGACCGCTCGGCGCGACGGCCATCGATGCCTCAGCGAGCTCCCGCTTCAGGGGCATCGGGAGCAACTGGTGATCGGCCGCGAGCACTCCCGCGGTGCCCTTGCGCCGAGAGCCCCGTCTCGCGGCGCAGATCGAGCTCCGCCCAGTCGATGATGACGTCGCCGCCCTTCGCCCGGTGCTGAACTTCCCAGCTCTTCAGCAGCTCGAGGATCGAGTGATCGAGGGTGTCCAGGTGGTCGAAGTGCACATGGAGCTCACGGTCGGCGGGCACCGCGTCCAGCACGTCTGAGAGGTCCGAGAGACGCAGGAAGGTCGCAGCACCTCGAAGGCGCAGCGTCGTTCGGCGGCTGTTCGGGTCCGCCTCTACGGTGATGTCGAGCCTCGACAACCGCAACAACAGGCGCACCACGGCGATGGCCAGGCCCAGGAGCACCCCCTTGAGCAGGTCCGTGGCGACGATGGCGCCCAGCGTGACGACGTAGGTCGCCAGCTCTGCGTAGCCGTACCGCTTCAGCTCCTTGATTCGGACCGGGTTCACCAGTTTGTACCCGGTGTACACGAGGATGGCGGCGAGGCTGGACACGGGGATGAGGCGCAGGAGGCCGGGGAACAGCACCACCAGGATCAAGATCCACGCGCCGTGGAGAATGGCAGACAGCCGCGTCTTCGCCCCTGACTCGACGTTCGCGGTGGAGCGAACGATGACACCCGTCATGGGCAGCGCACCGAGCAGGCCGCACAGCGCGTTGCCGACGCCTTGAGCGATCAGCTCGCGGTTGTAGTTGGTGCGCTCGCCCTGATGCATGCGGTCGACCGCGGTCGCGCACAGGAGCGTCTCTGCGCTCGCCACCACCGCCAGGCCGAGCGCCGCAGCCCAGATGCCGGGCTGAAGCAGGAGCGCAGCGGTCGAAGACGTGGGGAGCAGCGCCGCCCCTGCCAGGCTCTCTGGCACCTGCACGAAGCCGATCGGAAAACCGGCGAGGTTGGCGACCAGCGACCCCAAGACCACGCCGACGAGGGCCCCTGGAACGGACTTCAACCTCCTGGGCGCGAACTTCGCCCACAAGATCACGACGACGATGGTCATCACCCCGATGAGGGCCGCTTCGCCGTGAGCGTGGTCCGTGGTGGGCACGACCGCCTTCCAGATCGCCTCGGGAATGCTCACGAGGTTCAGCCACCCCGCGCCCTTGGGCTTGTCGTCGATCATCACGTGGAACTGGCTCGAGAGGATGAGCACCCCGATTCCGCCCAGCATCCCGTGGATGACCGAAGGAGGCACTGCGCGAAACCACTTTCCCCCCTTGAGCAGGCCGGCCACCACTTGGACCAGGCCGGCCGCGAGCACGATGATGCCCAGCGCAGGAATGCCGTGCTTCTGCACCAGCTCCCACACGATGACCGACAGCCCGGCGGCGGGTCCGCTCACCTGAAGTGGAGAGCCCTGAATCGTGCCGACGACCAGCCCGCCGATGATGCCGGCGATGAGGCCTGCTGCCGGGGGAAGCCCGGAGGCGATCGCCACGCCCATGCACAGCGGCAGCGCGACGAGGAAGACGACGACCGAGGAGAGCGCGTCGGTCGAGAGCGCCTTCTTCAGCTCAGATCGCACGGTGCACGACCCCTGAGGTGCCGGTGCCACGCTGCTCGCCGAGGGGCAGGAACTGCCCTTCGCTCGGATCGTAGGAGAACACGACCCCCGTCTCGAGCTTGTAGACCCAGCCATGAAGGTTGAGTTCCTTGCGCGCCAGCCTCGCGGCGACCACCGGGTGCGTACGCAGGTTCTCGAGCTGCACCAGCACGTTCTCCTCGACGGTCGCCGTCAGCAGCGCCTCTCCCTCGAGGTGCTTGTAGTTCTCCCGCACGATGCGCCTGGTGGCCTCGGCGTGCCCCAGGAAGCTGCGCAGCGCCGGGAACTGGTCCTGCGGCGGGGGGTCGAGCAGCCCCTTCATGGCGCCGCACTGGGAATGGCCGCAGACGATGATGTCCTTCACCCCCAGCCCCGCGACACCGAACTCGATGGTGGCTGCCTCGCCCCCCTGTAGCGCTCCGTACGGAGGGATGATGTTGCCCGCGTTCCGAATGATGAAGAGCTCGCCGGGATCGGCCTGGGTCAACTGGTTGGGGTTGATGCGCGAGTCGGAGCAGGTGATGAAGAGCGCGTCGGGCCGTTGCCCCTGCGCGAGCCGCTCGAAGAACTCGCGCCGCGTGGCGAAGACCTTGGACTGGAAGTCGTGGAGACCATCGAGGAGCTTTTGCATGGCAGTACTTCTATGAATACCAAATCCTTCTGTCTGCTAGATAATATGAAGTCGTCACCACCTCTTTATCTATGTATGGGGCCGGGCCCATGGCCTGGCTCAACTACCACCACCTGCTCTATTTCTGGACTGTCGCCCGGCTGGGCACCATCGCGGAGGCGAGTCGGGAGCTGCACCTCGCTCAGCCCACCATCTCCACCCAGCTCAAGCGGCTCGAGGAGGCGCTGGGCCAGAAGCTCTTTCGGCGCCAGGGGCGGCGCCTTGCGCTCACCGAGGTGGGCCACACCACCTTCCGGTATGCCGACGAGATCTTCCGCATGGGGCGCGAGCTGCAGGAGACGCTGGCCCGCGGTCCTCTGGCTGAGCAGCTGCGGCTCAAGGTGGGCGTGGTGGACGTCATCCCCAAGCTCGTCGCCGAGCGGCTGCTGGGGCCGGCCTATGAGGCGGTGCCCACGCTCCGGCTCGAGTGCGTCGAGCTCCCCCTGGGCCAGCTGCTCGCCAGCCTGGCGCTGCACGAGCTCGACGTGGTGCTGGCCGACCGACCTGCGCCCCCCGACGTGAGGGTGCGCACCTTCAGTCACAAGCTGGGCGAGAGCGGCACGTCTTTCTTTGGTGCCAATCAGTTTCGGGCGGTCGCCAGGCGGTTCCCCCGGGCGCTCGACGGCCAGCCCATGCTGCTCCCCTCGTCGGACTCCGCCCTGCGGGCCGAGCTCGACGCCTGGTTCCAGCGACAGGAGGTGCGTCCGACGGTGGTCGGCGAGTTCGACGACAGCGCCCTGATGAAGGTCTTCGGGGACCGGGGCCGGGGCATCTTCAGCGCGCCCACCGCCGTCGAAGACGACGTGTTGCGCCACACCGCCGTGGCGGTGTTGGGGCGGGTTCCAGAGATCCGGCAGTCCTTCTACGCCATCTCCGTCGAGCGGCGCCTGCGTCACATCGCGGTCGTGGCCATCGCTGAGAGCGCTCGCCGGGACCTGTTCGGCACGCACTCCATGGCCGTCGACGACAGCCGGCCGATGATCCACCCGCGCAAGCCGCAGTGACGCTGACGCCTTCCTGCGAGCCGACGACTCACGAGGCGCGGGGCTTGAGGGCGCCGCGGACTTTTCCCTCGCTGGCCAGGTCGATCAGCTCGCGGTGCGTCGGCGCGCTGCCGTCAGCTTCCCGCACCACCACCGCGCGCGGCCTGGCGAACAGCTCCGGGCTGCGCACGCAAGAGCAGCTGCGCACGATGCGCCCGTCTTCGAGCGCGAGGAAGGTGCCCGGAGGAAATTGCCCGAGCGTGTTGATCAGCAACTGCACCAGCACCGGGTCGTAGTGCTTGTTCGCGCCAGCCGCGAGTTGGGAGAGCGCCTCGGGAGGCGTGAGGCCGCCTCCGCCCGGCCTGGTCATCACGTCGTAGTCCTCGGCGATGCGCAGCAGCCGCCCCACCAGCGGAGCTCGACGCCCGCCCGACTCGAGCTCGGCGTGGTGGTACAGCGCCCCGAAGGCGCGCCGCACCTTCGCTTCGTGAAAGCCCAGCTGGCGCAGCAGCGCGCGCGAGCCGGCCATCGGGTGCCCTTCGAAGCTCGGCTCGGCCTGGCCCGGCGCCGCGTAGCCCACGTCGTGCGTGAGCGCGGCCACCCCGAAGTCCTGCATCACTCCCGGCGGCAGCCCTGCCGCTTGCGCCATCAACAACACCGACTGCGTCACCTTGAACGCATGCCACCCGTGCGGAGTCGCGTTCGGCAGCTCCGCCAGCCACAACAGCTCACTGCCCGGCCCCACGCCGAGCAGATCGACCACCAGCCGCCGCAGCGCGAGCACGTTCGCCTGCCGTCCCTGCGCGAGGTTGTCCCAGGTGTCTTCCACCTGCCGCACCAGGCGCTTCACCACCGAGAGCGGATCCACAGCGACCGCTTCGTCCTCCGACATGCGGAAGCGGTAGATGCCGAACAGCTCGACGTTGGCGATGTCTTCGGCGCGCAGCGCGAGCGCCAGCGTGTTGCGCGGGTGCTCCGCGGCCGGCTTCTGCGCGAAGAGCCCGACCAGCTTCCGCAGCTGCGGCGGGCTCACCTCTCCGTGGAAGGTGATGCCGCCGACGTTGTGCTTGTGAAGTTCTCCGCCGAGATCGTGGTTGGCGTTGGCAGGCACCTTCATGCGCACGTCGTTCAGGTAGATCTGATCCTCCACCGTCACCAGCTGCAGCGAGCCGAGCAGGCCCGTGAGCTCCTCGATCGTCCGATGGAGATCCTGCACCGGCTGATCGAAGGCGTGGTTGTCGGGCGCGTGCACCCGCCCCATGCGGATGAGCCCGTTGAGCAGGTTGGCGAACTGTTCCCCGCGCTCGCGCACCTGCGCCATCAGCACCTTGTCTTCGCCGGCCTTCGAGCGCGCCAGCGCCTTGCCCAGGTTCGATTGCGCCCGCTGCAGCTCATCCATGGGCGGGCCCTCCGAAGGTGCGGCGGCGTTTGGCCACCGTGCTGGTGCAGTGGCGCTTCAGGTCTTCGTCATGGGTGTGGCCGTGCACCTCTTTGATCAGCACCTCGGCCTCGGGGTGGTTGATCGCGCCCAGCCCCGCGACCGCGACGATCTGCAGCCACCGGTGATGCGCGGACAAGCGCCCGAGCAGGCCCGCCTTGAAGTGCGCCCAGGGCTTGAACAGCCCCACCGCGGTCGGGGGCGCGAGGCTCGCGAGCGCTTCCCCCACAGCGATGGCGGACTCCATCGACAGGCTGTCGGCCGACGCGCGCGCCTCGACCTGCTTGGCCAACACCGAGAAGCCGCGCCGCTCCTTGGCGGCCGCCATCACCTGCGCCGTGCGCCCGAAGACCGCGTCGTCGGGGCTCGCCGCGAACTTCACCAGCAGGTTCGAGAGCTCGTCGGTGTGCGGGGCGTGCGCGAGGATCTCGAGCGCCTCGAGGTGCGACGCGGGCTCGGTGCTCTGCGCGAGCTGGGTGGCGGTGGCGATCGCCTGCTCCGGCGCGGTGGCCATCAACACCGACACGATCTGACTCGCCGCCTTGCGATCGGAGTGGTGCAGCTGCTCCATCAGCGAGCCCACGTCCTTGGCGGCGAGCTTGCTCATCAGATCCTTGAGCACGAGCTGCACCTGTGGATCTTCCGTCGCGTTCAGGTGCTCGACGATCACCCCGACGTGATTGCCGGGGAGCTCGAGCAGCAGCCCGGTCAGCTCGGGCGGCGCCGCGCTCAGCCCGGGGTGCAGGCAGTCGAGCAGGTGACCGATCGCCTCCGGCGTGCCGATGGCGCCCTCGAGCTGGGTGATGAGCTCGATGCCGATGCCGTGCTGCGAGCGAATGGACTTCACCAGCTCGAGCAGCGCGCCCCCAGCCCCGTCGGCGATGCAGTAGTCGCGCACCTCGGTCACCAGCGGCACCAGCTCGCCGTTCGAGAGCAGCGACGCCGGGCCATTCGCGGCGATCAGCAGCTCGTGAACCAGCCGCACCGCGTGGTGAGGAACGGTCGCGGGGCCTTCTTCGGCGCGCAGGCCGTCGAGATAGACCTTCGGCACCTCGCGCCAGACGTAGGTGACCGGCGGCTCGGCGGCGGGCAGCGGGCGATCGAAGTCGATGGGCGCGCTCGCCTTCACCTGGTGCGCGGCGTCGAGCTCGGGCAGGGCGGGCTCGGGGTGCTCCTCGCCGGGAGTGAAGCCTTCCGCGGCGGTGAAGCCGATGAACTGGAAGCTCGCCTTGCGCAGCAGGGTGACGATGTCGTCTTCCTGCTGGCGCACGCCGGAGAAGCGCACCGAGAGGATCTCCAGCAAGCGCACGCACTCTTCCCAGGTCAGCCCGGGCCGAATCACCAGGCTGCGCACGCCGTCGCGGAAGAGCCTGAAGGCCAGCGAGCGCTCGCGATCGAGATCTTTGTAGACGACCTCTGTGCCCAGCAAGAGCTCGAAGGGCTTGATGGCGAAGGTGAGCTCGCCGTGGGCCTTGAGCGCCGCGTCGATGCTCTCGCGGTACTCGGAGAGGAAGCGGCGGATGATCACGTTCTTCGAGTCGTAGAGCG
>VFKJ01000043.1 GCA_009885595.1 Myxococcales bacterium
CGATCCGTCGAGCAGATCGTTGCCGCGGATCACCTCGATCCGAAAGCCTTCCACCCAGCTGAAGCCATCGAGCCGGTACTGATCGCGCCCGTCGTCGTAGGGAACGATGGTGCGGCCCAGGGCCCCGCCCCGAATTGCCACCTCCGCGTCCTTCACCAGGTCGCCCGTGGCCGAGCCCGAGCGCACCGTCACCCGCGCGCGGCTGCCCTGGGTGCTCCCGTCGGAGGTCAGCCGCGCGAGCACGAACAGGGTGCCGCTGCCACCTCCGGGCGAGGTGAGCCCACAGGAGGACGCCAACATCGCCAAGGTCACCATCAGAGGCCGCGTCATGGCCCATCACTACGCCGGAGCGGGGTCTGCTGGCCAATATTTCCCTCCCGAGCGGAGTCGAGGGACCCACGACGGGAAGCACCGAGCGTGGCAGACTGCGGCCCGCTCGCATGACCACCAAGAAGCCCGGAGACGAGACGATTCGCGGGAGCGGCAGTTTCGAGGGCCGCTCCGAAGACTCCTTCGTGGGCGGTAAGAACAAGGTCTCGCTGTCCGATCTGAAGAAGGCCGCCGAGGCCGCCCCGGAGGTGAGCCAGGGGGCGTGGCGCGAGCGCGTCTTCACCCCGCGCGCGGTGATGTCGCGCGAAGAAGTGAAGGCGGGCCTGCAGTCGGCGCTGCGGGTGGCGCTCGCCTCCGTCAACCAGCCCCGGGTGGCGCTGGAGAAGCTGCGCCCCGCCTGGCTGCCCCTGCTGCGCCAGGCCCTCGAGCAGGCCGGTGGAGACGGCATCGATGCCTGGCTGCAGGTGCTCTTCTCTCCGCCGGGCAAGGCGGCGAAGAACCCGCTCTTCACCGACCTCTCCGAGGCGCTCTTGCGCATGCGCGCCGCCAAGGACCTCGCCGGGTTCGAGGAAGACGCGCTCAAGACCGTCGAGCTGGTGGACGCCGCGCTCGGAAACGCGCCCCCCAAGCTCTCCTTCAAGCAGACCGAGCGGCAGCTCGAGGGCAAGGTCGAGGTCGACGAGCTGCTGGGCATTCGCAGCGGCGCCGATGACGATCTCACCCGCAGGCTCACCGAGATCGGCAACACCATGGGCCAGCTGCGCGATCAGATCCGCACCATGCCCGGCAAGCAGCCCGACGGGATGTACTCGAACTTCGCCCGCCTCAAGGCTGAGCTGCGCGTGCTCGACGCCGAGCTCAAGCGGCGCGCTGGAACGCTGGTGCCTCCGTCCTCGCTCTGATTCCTGAGCGGGCGTTGATGCGCATCAAATGTGGGAGTGCGCGCAATCCCATGAACACGGCCGTTTACATGTGCGCACTGCATCCACACCGACCTAAACGCCTGTAACCAAACCGAGCAGTTCGGGTGCGCATGTTCTGCACTCGAAGGCACATGGGTTGCTCTGTGGGCTCCGCGACTTCATCGCGGGAGACACGGATGACCCCAAGACTGATCGCAGCGGTGGTGGTGGTGGCAGCGAGCCAGGTGCTCGCGCAGACGGCCGTGGGCGCGCCGGTCGACCCCCAACGGGCCGAGCGTTGCGCGGTGCGGGTGGCGATCGCGCTGACGGGAAAGAGCCCGAGCGCCGCGGTGCTCTCCGCGTCGAACCCTCAGCTCGAGATCCCCGCGCTGCTCGAGTCTGACGCCTTCATCGAGCGCTTCTCGCGCTTCATCAACAGCACCTTCAACGACGTCCCCGGGGCGAGTTCGATCGACGATCCCGCGTACCACCTCACCCGGCACCTGCTGGTCAATCACCAGCCGTGGAAGGACCTCTTCATCGGCCCCTACGACGTCGCGCTGGTGAGCGGCGCCGTGCAGGTGAGGGACGATCCCGCGGGGCTGGGCTTCTACCGCTCGAAGGCGTGGCTGGAGCGCTACAGCGGCAACGAGGAAGCGGGCGTCAAGCTGCAGGCGGCCTACCGCATCCTCAACAACACCACCGGCCTCAAGCTCACCGCCGCCGTGCAGACGCCGGGCGCCGACTTCTCCGTCACCGGTCGTCAGAGCGCGAGCTGCCGAGGCTGCCACTTCGACGGCTGGTTCTCGCTCGACCGGGTGGCGAGCGTGCTGACGAAGAAGGTGAAGACCGGCGACACCATCACCTTCACCCCGCCCACCGCGGGACCGCAGCAGCTGCTGGGCCAGACCATCTCCGACGACAAGGAGTTGATGACCGCGCTGGTGAACAGCCCCTCGTTCGACTTCCGCGTCTGCCGGCTCGCCTTCCAGTTCCTCTACGGCCGCAACGAGCTCTCGTGTGAAGGGCCGCTGTTCGATCGCTGCGTCGACGCCTTCCGCCTCGAGGGCACCATCCAGGCGGCGCTGAAGACCGTCGCCACCGATCCCGGCTACTGCCAGTGAGGACACCCGCCATGAGGACTTCCATCGTCGGACTGCTGGTGCTGCTGGCCGGCTGCGAAGCGGAGATCGAGCAGGTCGAGGTGGCGAAGGAAGACATCATTCCTCTCGATGGGACCGCCGGCGCGGGGATGCGCGTGGTGACTCCCGAGGTGGCGCTGTGCGATCCGGGGCGCGCGTACCGGGGCTTCGGCGGCAACGATCTCACGCTCGATCGCCGGGAGCTCGACGTCGGCTTCGAGCGCGCCCGCACCAAGCCCTTCGCCGCGCTGCAGACCGAGTACACGCGCGTGCTGGGCAACACCCCCGACCTCCTCTCTCAGTCGGAGTCGACCTTCGGCCTCACGCCCGCGCGCTGGTACCCGAAGACCGACCCGAACGCGGTGAGCCT
This sequence comes from Myxococcales bacterium, assembly GCA_009885595.1. GTDB lineage: Bacteria > Myxococcota > Myxococcia > Myxococcales > Myxococcaceae > Archangium_A. The sequence continues at coordinate 2,745 of VFKJ01000043.1, forward strand.
CTACCAGGCGTACCGCATCGCGTTTCAGGGCTGCCTCACGCTCACCTCGCAGCCCACGCAGTACACGCAGCTGCCCACCATCGACACCGCCCGCGCGGAGTGTGCGGGCTGGTCGAAGAAGTTCTGGGGCCGCACCGCGATGAGCCCGGAGCTCGAGGCCTGCGCCAACGTGATCGGCGTGTTCTCCACCAGCGAGACGAGCGTGCGGCGCCGCTGGGCCCACGGCTGCGCGTCGGTGCTCACCGCGTCTGACTTCCTGACTTTCTGAAAGGCGTTCCCATGAACGAGTTCTCACGTCGTCAGTGGTTGCAGGGCATGGCCGGGATCGCCGGAGCGGGCGCGGCGGCGCGCCTGGGCCTGATGCCCTCCACCGCCTTCGCGCAGCAGGCGCCCGAGAAGGCGGCGGTGCTCGTGGTGTTCTTGAACGGTGGCTACAACGCGCTCTTCGGCAGCGCGGACAGCTTCGCGGGTGACGGCACCTTCGGCGTCAGCGGAGCCAACCAGCGCGTGCTCGGCAACGGCCTGGTGGTCGACGCCCCCACCTTCGGCACCCTGCCGGCGTTCGCGCTCGAGCACATGGCCACCGTGGGCATCCGCCACGGCATCACCGCGCACGAGGCCGCGCAGGATCACTGCTTCACCGCGGGCAGCTCGAACGCGGCGCTCAAGCTGGCGGCGGCGATGGGCGGGGAGGGCGCCATCAAGTGCGTGCAGCTCGGCGGAGGCGCGATGCCAGGCGGCCGCGACCCCGAGTCGGGCGTCACCCTGCAGACCATCAACGACCTGAGGAGCACCATCGCGGCGCTGGGCGGCATCACCGACGCCACCGTGCCCGATCGCGGCATCGCCGAGCGCGCGATCGCCGCCTCGCGCTTCATGTCGGCCAAGACGCTGGTGAACAGCCCGCGCCTGACCCGGACCCTGGGCGAGGGCTACGGCGCCGCGGTGGACACCCTGGGCAAGCCGGTGAAGACGTACAACTACGTCAACCTCGCCTCGGCCTATGGCTTCGCCTCGACCACCACGGCGGTGACGAACTTCACCACGCAGGTCGCGGCCGCCGAGGTGATGATCGAGGCCGGCGCGAACGTCTGCGTGGCGGTCAACGGCGGCTGGGATACGCACGGCGACCGCGACGGCTCGAACGTGCGCGAGATGATGAACTCGCGGATCCTCCCGGCGCTCAAGGTCTTCATCAACCGCATGGTGGCCGACCCCCGGCGCAACGTGAACGTGGTGATCCTGGGTGACTTCTCGCGCAGCCTGCCCGGCTCAGATCACGCGGCGGGCGTCTCGGCCACGGTCATCGGCAAGAACGTGCGCGTGGGCACCACCGGCCGCGTCGATGGTGGCGTGCGCCTGGCCGCGGGCACGCCGCAGGGCCTGGGGCTGTGGGCCTACCTGGGTCGCCTCACGAATCTCCCCTTCCAGCCCTTCGGCAGCAACCCGCACACCGGCCTCGTGCTGACCTGAGCCGGGCGTTTGTCCAGCAAAACAGGCCCCCTCGACAGGCTCGGGACAGGCATTGATCCCCCCTCAGACTTGGTGGTGAAAGACCGCCATGTCTTTCACGCATCTTCACCTCCACACCCTCTATTCGCTCCTCGACGGGGCGATCCGCATGAAGGACCTCATCAAGACGGTCCAGGCGAAGGGGATGAAGTCGGTCGCGGTGACGGATCACGGCAACATGTTCGGCGCGGTCGACTTCTACAAGAAGGCCAAGGAAGCCTCGCTCAAGCCGATCATCGGCCTCGAGGCCTACGTCGCGGGCCCCAAGGGCAGGGCGGATCGCACCGAGAAGATCGCCAATCACCTCATCCTGCTGGCGAAGAACAAGGAGGGGTACGCGAACCTCCGCTACCTCTCGTCGATGGGGTACCTCGACGGGTTCTATTACCACCCGCGCATCGACAAGCAGGTGCTGCGCGATCACAGCCAGGGCCTCATCGGGCTCACCGCGTGCCTCGGCGGCGAGGTCACCAGCGCGGCCTACCGCGGCGACATGGATCACGCCCGCCGCGCCGCCTCTGAATACAAAGAGATCTTCGAGCCCGGCCACTTCTTCCTCGAGGTGCAGTGGAACGGCATGGAAGAGCAGAACAAGGCCAACGAGAACCTGAAGCAACTCTCGCGCGATCTCGACATCCCGCTCGCGGCCACCGCCGACGCTCACTACATCAAGCAGGAAGACGCGCGCGCGCACGAGCTCTTGATGTGCATCGCGTCGGGCAAGACGCTTTCCGACAGCAAGCGCATGCGGCACAGCACCGACAAGCTCTACGTGTGCGGGCCCGACGAGATGCGCGCGTACTTCCACGACGTGCCCGAGGCCGTCGACAACACCATGCGCATCACGGACATGATCGAGGAATACGACATCCTCGCCAAGCCCATGCTGCCCACCTTCAAGGTGCCCGAGGGCTACAGCGCCGACTCCTTCATGGCCGAGCTGGCGAAGAAGGGCCTCGAGCGGCGCTTCGGCGAGCTCAAGTACCCCGTCGACCGCGATCTCTACATGCAGCGGCTGGAGTTGGAGGTCGGCGTCATCACCAAGATGGGCTTCTCCGGCTACTTCCTCATCGTCCAGGACTTCATCAACTGGGCGAAGGAAGCCGGCATCCCCGTGGGCCCGGGCCGCGGCTCCGGCGCGGGATCGATCGTCGCGTACTCGCTTCGCATCACTGACCTCGATCCCATTCCGTACAACCTGCTGTTCGAGCGCTTCTTGAACCCCGAGCGCGTGTCGATGCCCGACTTCGACGTCGACTTCTGCCAGGACCGCCGCGGCGAGGTCATCAATTATGTCACCGACAAGTACGGCAAGGA
>VFKJ01001192.1 GCA_009885595.1 Myxococcales bacterium
ACGCGCTGTTGTCAGTCAGCGGCGAGCGGGGCCTCGAGGCGTCCTCGATGATCGCGCTGGTGCGGATGGTGGCGAAGCAGGCGGGCGCGACCGGCGCGCCACTCGATCAAGTGCGGCTCTCGGTGGCCTCGGTGGTGATCGCCGCCCTGCTCGAGGGCAAGCGCGCGTGGGAGGTGCCTTCGCGGCCCGCAACCGCCGCTTGCCTCGGTCCGTACTGGCACGACTTCGAAGAGTTCGTGCGCCCGCTGCTCGACGGCGATGAGACGCTCCCTTCGGATCCACGCGGGGTGGTGCTGTGCCTGTGCTTCGAGGTGGCGAACGCAGTGGGCGCCGTGCCCAGCCGCCTCTCGGAGGCCGCCGCCACGCTCGACTCGATGCGCAGCCGCTACCCGCCCGCCGCGCTGGCCGCGCTGGAGATCGTCCTCGCCGGACCCTGACGGTCTAAGAAGAGGGTCTCCTCTCCCCGGCCCCTATGCTCCTGCTCGTCCTCCTCGCCGCGGCGAAGGTCACCAGCCTCCCTCCGCTGACGCCGCTGGAGCGCTCGCTGGCCGCGCACGCGCGTGACGGCAAGCTCGAGGGCACCACGCTGCTCGACGCCGCGCTGCTCGCCAGCGGGGTGAGCGAGGCCGACATCCCCGCCGCGGCGAAGCGCCTTCGCGCCGCGCTCGCGCCGGCCATCGAGCGGGCGAGGTCGCAGAAGAGCGAGGCCGCTCGGGGTCGCGCGCTGCTGGTCGGACTGCATGAGACCGTGCTGCGCCGCTACCAGCTGAACGCGACCGCGCTCGATCAGGTCGAGCGCACCGGCGAGTTCAACTGTCTCTCTTCCGCCCTGCTCTATCTGGTGGCCGCGGAAGGCCTGCTGCCCTCGGCGCGCGGCGTGGTGACCCCGCACCACGCCTTCGTGCACGTCACCATCGACGGCAAGACGCTCGACGTCGAGACCACCACCCCCGCGGGCTTCGACCCCGACCGCAGCAAGCTCACCAGCGTGCAGGCCCAGCAACTCTCGGGCGGTGACGTCTCTGCCGAGACCTTCCTCCAGGGGCTCAAGCAGGCCGAGGAGCTGCCTTCGCTCTCCCTGGTGGCGGCCGTCTATTCGAACCGGGCCATCGCGCTCGCGAGGGAAGGCGACACCGCGGCCGCCGCGCTGGCGCTCGATCGCGGCGCGCGCATGGCGACCGGGGCCCTGCAGAAGCGGCTGGCCGACTGGCGCGCGAGCCTGATCAGCAAGGGCGCGAAGGACCTGGTCGAGCTCGGGCGTCACGATGACGCGCGCCGGCTGCTGGAGCTGGGGCTCGAGGTGACCGAAGGCAGTCACCGCGCCCTGCTGAGGAAGAGCCTCGCGATCGTCCACCATCACCTCGGGCTCGCCGCGGCGGAGCGCAAGGACTGGGCGAGCGCGCTGACGCACGTGGAGACCGCGACCTCGCTGGGCTTTCAGCACGAGGGCCTCGCGCAGCTGAAGACCAGGGCGCTCTCCCAGCTGGCCGCGCTCGAAGGCACCGCGGAGCGCTGTCACGCCGAAGGCCTGAGTCCGAAGAGCCCAGCCGCGAAGGAGGCGGCCGCCTGTCTGGCGGCGTTGGCGGAGGAGTTGCTCGAGCGCGATACCCCAGGCTCACTGCAGTACGCGCGCCGGGCGCTGCAGCTCTCGGCGGCCGACAAAGACGCGGAGGCGGCCATCGTCTTCGCGCTCGATCGCCAGGCGCGCGCGGAGTCGGCGGCCTCGCGCTGCGAAGCGGTGGAGGCGCTGGTGAGCGAGGGGCTGCCGCACGCGCCGGCGCTGGCGCCGCAGCAGTGGGACGGGAAGCGGCTGGCGGGCGCGTGTTGGGCGCAGCGCTCGCAGGTCGCGTTCTCGCAGGGGAAGTGGGACACCGCCGCGGCCGAGCTGGGCCGGGCGCGGGTGTTCCTCCCCGGAGATCCGACCATCGTGCAGAGCCTCGCGCGCGTGGAGTTCAACCGCGGCGTCGACTTCGCCAACCAGGGCGCCTGCGACGAGGCGCGCCCGCACCTGATGGCGGCGCTGCGCGACGAGCCGGCGCTGGGTGACAAGGTGACCACCGCGCTGGGCGGGTGCGCTGGGCAACGGGCCAACAAGGCCGCCAGGGCGGGCGACTGGCCGCTGGTGCTCGCCGAGGTCCGGCGGGGACTGCGCGACGCGCCGAAGGACGAAGGGCTTCAGCAGAACCTCGGCATCGCGCTGCACAACCACGCCTCCACGCTGCTGAGCGCGGGGCGCTGCGACGAGGTGCGCGCGTTGCTCCCTGCGCTCGACGCGAAGGACGAGCGGTTGATGAACGCGGTGCGGCAGGCCTGCCCTTGAAGCCCGCGCGGCTCTCGTTCTTCAACGAGCAGGATCCCCCCGAGCTCGCCGACCTGGTGGGTGACGCCGCGGTGTTGCGCGAGCTGAGGGTGCTGAAGGCGCGGGTGACGATGGGGCTGCGCGATCTCTCGGACGAGCGGGCCGAGGCGGTGCTGCGGCTCGAAGGCGAGGGCATCGCGGTGGACGCCTGGCTGCTGCTCCCGCGCGAGCAGGGCTACTTCGCCACCTACGACAACGTGGCTGCGGTCGAGGCGCGGGTGGAAGCGGCGCTGCGATGGAGGGAGCGGCACCGGCTGCCCCTGCGCGCGCTGGGGTTCGACTTCGAGCCTGATCTGCGTGAGCTCGACGCGCTCTTTCATCACCCCGTGCGCGCGCTCGCGGGCTGGGTGCGCCGCTCGGCGGATCGCGGCCGGCGCGAGCGGGCGCTGGCCTCGTATCGCGCGCTGCTGGAACGAGTTCGCGCGGAAGGGTTGACGCTGGAGACGTACCAGTTCCCGCTGCTGCTCGAGGATCGCGCGGCGGGCAGTCACTTCCTGCAGCGGCTCTCCAGCTCATTGGACGTGCGGGTCGAGCGCGAGGTGGTGATGGCGTACAGCAGCCTGCTCGGGCCGCTGGGTCCCGGGCTGGTCGAGGGTTGGACGCGGAGCATCGGCGCGGTCGCGGTCGGGAGCACAGGGGGCGGGGTGGATCCGTTACCCAAGTTGTCGTTCGACGAGCTGAGCCGTGATCTGCGCCTGGCCGCGCGGGCGTGCAGCGACGTGAGCATCTTCAGCCTCGAGGGGTGCGTGATGCACGGGCACCTGCCGCGGTTGATCGACCTCGACTGGGACGCTCCGGTGACGGTGCCGCTCGCGCAGCGCGTGGGCGCGGCGTCGATTCGCGGGTCCGCCCGCGCGCTCGCCAGGCTCTTCCGCTGAAGCGTCTCGAGAAAGGCGCAAGCCCTCTCCCCGACCCTCTCCCCCGCGGGGGAGAGGGAGCTCAGGGATCAGGGGGCGATGACCGCGAGGAACTTGCCGGCGCCCTGAATCGTCGCCTCGCAGCTCGCCACCGCCTCGCACTTGGTGACGGCGGTCTTCACCATCCACGTCGCGGCGACCGTGCCCGACGCCGCCTGGGTCACCGGCGGCACCGTGACGGTGATCGAGGTGGGCAGGTCAGTCCCCTCGGTCCACGTCACCGGAGCGCCGCCCTCGGGCGTGAAGATGACGTTCCAGCTCGAAGTGCCCGAGGCCGGAGGCGAGACGTTCCACCGCAGCTGGTAACCCGGGTGCATCGTCGCCGGAGGAAACTCGGGGCTCGCGCTGCCGACGTTGATGGTGTCGAGGGTCATCGAGACCGCGACCACGTCATCGGTGACGACGATCTCCCGGGGCGCGGTGCCATTCACCACGGGGATGGCGTAGCTCGGGAACTCACAGGTCTCGACGCCGGTCTCCTTGTTCACGATTCGCTGGCCGGCCGAGCCGTTCATCGCCGCGCCATCGAACGTCGCGCGCAGCGCCTCCACCGTGCCGCAGGGCGTGCGCTTGGTGTCGTAGCTGAGCACCACCAGCAGCTCGCCCCCGAGGCGGCGCTGGGCGGACAACACCGGCGAGCTCAGCTTCGTGAGCGTGGGAATGGGCGGCTCGCACGCGCTCAACGCCACCCCCAGCACCACGCCGCAGCAGCACCTCGACAGAGTGTTCATGCGCGCACCCTCTCAGCCGAAGAGGTCGAAGTCCACGAGCGCGCGTCGAACAGGTTTCAGGGCTCTTGAATGATCACGCCGGTGTCGCCCACCAGCCAGAAGTGTTCCTCGTCGAAGGCGGCGAGGTCCCTCAAGGGCACTTGATCGGTGGACCGGAGCGCCCAGCTGCCGCTCCACTGGCGCAGGTCGCCGGACTGTGTCGAGAGGTAGAAGCGGCCGATGCTGAACGCGCGCACCGTCGTGAAGTTCACCATGCTGGGCGGCGGAATCCGTTCCCACGCGCCGTGCACGCGGCGCAGCACCAGGCCGCGATCTCCCACGGCGACCAGCTCTGTGGGCGAGACGACCCACACGCCGTGCAGCTGCCCGTCAGGCACGGTGGCGGGCAGGGGCTCGATGAACAGGCCGCCATCGGGCTCGAGCCGCACCACCACCGGGCGCTGCGGCGCCACCATGGTGCCGCCCACGCCGTAGAGCGCGGTGGGGCCGGAGCCGTGCGCATCGTGCAGCTCGATGCCCGCGGGCACCGTCGCGCCGCCGACCTGGAGCGGGCCCACGCCGTCCCACGAGGCGCGCCGCCCATCACGCAGCACCACCTCGACGCGCCTTCCGCCATCGGGCCCCGGAAAGCCCACGATGCCCGCGGCCGGCTCGGGCATCAGCTCGGCTGTCACACACCCGGCTCCGCGCGTGGCGGTGGTGAGCCAGCCGACGCCGTTGTTGCCCCCTCCGACGAAGGCGCTGCCCTGCGGGGTGGCCCACACGGTGTTCAGGCCCATGGGGCAGTTGTTGCTCTCGTCCTCGAAGCCGCCATCTCCCGCGGAGACCAGCAGTCGCGCGCCGGCGATCCACACCTGCGCGGGGCCCCAGGCGCTGACTGAGAGGAGATTGCCGCCGCCATCGCGCACCCGCCTGAAGCCCGCGTCAGCACAGCTGGGGTCGACGGTGCCGTCGCAGTCGTCGTCGAGGCCGTTGCAGAGCTCCGTTCCCACCGGCGAGGTGAGCGAGTCGATGTCGTTGCAGTCGCCCGCCACCTGCACCCGCCCCGGCCCACACAGCAGCGCCCCCGAGGCGGGCGCACCGAAGCCGTCTTCGTCGAAGTCTTCGAAGGTGAACGTGTCGCAGGGCTGCGGACCGGCGTCGAACCCGGCGTCTTCACCTGCATCGAGGCCGCCGTCTTCACCTGCATCGAGGCCCGCGTCGTCACCTGCATCGAGGCCCGCGTCATCAACCCCGGCGTCTGGGGGCCCGCCGTCGGGCAGGCGCGCCTGCACCTGCAGCGCGTCCAGCAGAGTGAGCTGATTTCCCCGGGGCGTGACGAGGTGCACCGACCAGGTGCCGGGCGTGAGGCCGGCAGGCACGGCGGCGGAGACGCGCGTGGAGTCGACCCAGGACACGTCGGTCAGCGCGACGCGCTCGCTGCCCAGCGTCACCTCGGCGGTGCAGGCGGTGCTCATGCCCGACTGCGTGGGTCGGTCGAAGTCGAAGCGGCCTCCGGGCAGAAAGCCCTCACCCCGCAGATCGACCGGGCCGCCGAGCACGGCGTCGAAGACGGTCGGTTCGATCACGAGCAAGACCGGCTCTGGCGCGCGCGGCGCGCAACTCAGCAGGAGCGCAAGGAAGAGTGCAGGGGGAAGACGCACCGGAAGCCCAAGGCTACCACCGCTTTCGGCGGCGGCTCTCGTTCCCGCCGTCGTCCGCCCCCGGTGGATTCTCAGGGTTACCGGCTGGCCGAATTGCCGGCCCTCCTGCGCCCGGGCGGGTGACACGCCAAGGGTGAAGGCGTTGGATCTCCTCCGCAACAGCAACCGCAGGAGACTCACTCCATGGGGGACGAACAGTGCGCCGACCTGATCAGCGAAGAGCTCCGACCGCTCGAATGCGACCTCGAGGCCTCGAAGGGGCTCGAGTTGCTCGACACCGCGGGGGTCACCTCAGCGCCGGTGGTGGATGACAACGGGGTGTTGGTAGGCATCGTGTTCCTGGCCACGCTCGCGCGGCTGCGGCAGGTGGAAGAGCTCGAGGTGGAAGACGCGATGATCACCGAGGTGATCTCCGCCTCGCGCGAGTCGTCGGTCGCCGACGTCGCGCGCTTGATGGCGCGGCATCGCCTCGAGCGGGTGCCGGTGGTCTCGGAAGACGGGCATCTGCGTGGGGTGGTGTCGGCGATGGACGTGGTGTGCTGGCTGGCTGATCGCCTGCCGTAGCGCTATCGAGGCGCGGTGGGCGCCTCCACCGAGCGCGTCGACTCTTCGCTGCGCGGCTTGAGCTCGCCCAGCTCGACCATCAACGCCTGCACCCAGGTGGACACCTCGGCCTCGCTCGCGGCAGCGGTGGTGAACAACGCCGACAGCTCGGCGGCGGAGGAGGATCGCTCGATGGCGGCGACGGCTGCAGCGTGAGCCAAGGTATTTCCGTCACGTTCTGTGTACATGATTTGGTTGATAATTAATTAATTAATAGGGTACACGTACGTGGGCACAGGGACGGACATCCCCTGCTGCGCCATCGCCTGCACGTAGACCGGGTCCGGAAGAAT
>VFKJ01001201.1 GCA_009885595.1 Myxococcales bacterium
CACCAACGCAGTCGCCGGCCGCGCCAACGCCGCGTTGAGCATCGCCTCTGCGCCTCTGACGTCGGCAGTCGCGGCCCGGGCGAACGCCTCGAGACGGGCGAGTTCCATCTCCGCTCGCAGCACGTCTGCCTGCGCGCCGGTTCCAGAGGCGTAGCGAGCCGTGGCCGAGCGCACCATCTGACCGGCGAGCCCGCGCTGCTCCACCAACACGGCCGCCAGGCCGCGCCGCTCCTGCAACATGAAGAACGTTGCGGCGGCGTCATACTCGACGTTCAACTCGACCCGCTTCGAGTCGGCAGCCCAGCGTGCGGCCTCGGCGCGGGCGGAGTCACCTCGATGCGTCAGGACCCTCGAGAGCGGGAAGCGTTGCTCGAGGGCGAGGCTCGCGTTGACGCCGTCGAGCATGAACGGGAGATGATCGATCGATGGGGAAATCATCGGGTCCTCCAGCGCCGAGACGATCGCGGGCCGTTGAGCTGCGGCCTGAGCGCGGGCGCGCGCGGCAGCCACCTCTGCCCGGCGCTCGCTGGCGCGTTGAACGACGTACTGGAGCGGAAGGGGATCGGGCAGCGAATCTGCCTCTTCCGCGCGAGCCGCGACCGCCCAGAAGGCGAGGCAGACGGCCCAGGCACAGCTGGACGCAAGCCTCTGTTGTTCTCGGCGCACGCCGGGGTGAAATTCACAAAGCGTGCCCCCGGGTCACGTCGCAACCAAGGCTGCGCCGCGCATTCTCTGCGCCCCCTTGGGACTCCCCAAGGCTCCCGCGCTACGGTTCCGCCTCGACTCGATCACTCTTGGTAGGCGATCACACCGTGCCGCGTGACAGGTCACGCTCTTTGCGGACCATGCCTGGTTCGAAGAGAGGGACCCACGAGGGCAATCGTGACGAGCCCCGGGACGTCACGCTTCGGGGTCCACCGGCCGAGTATGGGCATGAGGCTGGCAAGACCCCACGACATGCAACTGCAAACTGAACATGCCGCGCCCGACGACGCGCACCTCAGCATCGACCCGGTGTGCGGCATGAAGGTCGCGCCTGGGGGCCCGCACTCGGCGAGCTACGAGGAAAAGGAGGTTCGCTTCTGCAGCGCGAAGTGCCGCGCGAAGTTCGTCGCCGAGCCCTCGCGTTACCTCTCGCCCTCGCGCCCAGAGTCCGTCGCGCCCGGCACGAAGTACACCTGCCCGATGCACCCGGAGATCGTCCGCGACGCGCCGGGCGCCTGTCCGCTCTGCGGCATGGCGCTCGAGCCGATGGTCGCCTCGCTCACCGAGCCACCCAACGAAGAGCTGCGCTCGATGACCCGCCGCTTCTGGGTCAGCGCCGCGCTCACGATTCCCACGTTCTTCATCGCGATGAGCGACGTGCTGCTCGGCCGCACCCTGCTGCCCGCCCAGGTCTCCTCGTGGGTGCAGTTCGCGCTCGCCACGCCGGTGGTGCTCTGGGGCGGCTGGCCCTTCTTCCAGCGCGGCTGGACCTCCGTCGTCAATCGCCGCCTCAACATGTTCACGCTGATCGCGATCGGCACCGCGGCGGCGTGGGGCTTCAGCGTGTTCGCGCTGCTCGCGCCGCACCTGCTCCCGCACTCAGAGATGCCTCAGCTCTACTTCGAGGCCGCGGCGGTGATCACCACCCTGGTGCTGCTGGGCCAGGTGCTCGAGCTGCGCGCCCGCCACGCCACCTCAGGGGCGATTCGCGCGCTGCTGGGGCTCGCGCCGAAGACCGCGCGGCGCCTGGAGCCTGACGGCCTCGAGCACGACGTCCCGCTCGAGCACATCGCCGTGGGAGACAAGCTGCGCGTGCGCCCCTCGGAGAAGGTGCCCGTCGATGGCGTGGTGCTCGAAGGCAGCAGCAGCGTCGACGAGTCGATGCTCACCGGCGAGCCGATCCCCGTGGAGAAGAGCGCGCACACGCGGGTGACCGGCGGCACGGTCAACGGCTCGGGCAGCTTCGTGATGGAGGCCCGGCGGGTGGGCAGGGACACGCTGTTGGCGCAGATCGTCGCGATGGTGAGCGAGGCGCAGCGCAGCCGCGCGCCCATTCAGCGCCTCGCCGACGTGGTGTCTGCCTGGTTCGTGCCCGCGGTCATCGGGGTGGCGGTGCTCACGGCGATCATCTGGGGCGTGTGGGGGCCCGAGCCGCGCCTGGCCTTCGCGCTGGTCAACGCGGTGGCGGTGCTGATCATCGCCTGCCCCTGCGCGGTGGGGCTGGCGACCCCGATGTCCATCATGGTGGGCACCGGGCGCGGCGCGCAGGTGGGCGTGCTCTTCAAGAACGCCGAAGCGCTCGAGGTGTTGCGCAAGGTCGACACCCTGGTGGTCGACAAGACCGGCACCCTCACCGAGGGCAAGCCCAAGCTGCAGACCATCCGCGCGGGCGAAGGGGTGACGGAGGCCCGGGTGCTCGCCGTGGCCGCCGCCCTCGAGCTGCGCAGCGAACACCCGCTGGCTCGCGCGGTGCTCGAGCGCGCGCGCGGAATTTCTCCGCCCGCGCTGGCCTCGTTCGAAGCGCGCGTGGGCAAGGGCGTGCTGGGCGTGATCGAGGGACACCGCGCCGCGCTCGGCAACGCGGCGCTGCTCGAGGAGCTGGGGGTGAGCGCCGGCCCGCTCGCGACCGCCGCAGAGCAGCTCACGGGAGAGGGGCAGACGGTGGTGTTCGTGGTGGAAGGCGACGCCGTCATCGGCGCGCTGGGGGTGGTCGATCCGATCAAGGACACCACGGCCCAGGCGCTGCGCGAGCTCGAGGCCGCCGGCGTGCGGGTGGTGATGCTCACCGGCGACAGCCGGCGCACCGCCGAGGCGGTGGCGCGGCAGCTGGGCATCACCGAGGTGCACGCAGAGGTGCTGCCCGCGAACAAGGAAGAGATCGTGCGCCAGCTGCAGGAGAGCGGACGCACGGTGGCGATGGCCGGAGATGGGACCAATGACGCTCCGGCGCTCGCGCGCGCGCACGTCGGCATCGCGATGGGCACCGGCACCGACGTGGCCATGCAGAGCGCGGGGGTGACGCTGGTGAAGGGCGACCTGAGGGCGCTGCTGCGCGCGCGGAGGTTGTCGGAGAAGGTGATGCGGAACATCAAGCAGAACCTGTTCTTCGCGCTCATCTACAACACCCTGGGCGTGCCCATCGCCGCGGGGGTGGCGTACCCGTTGTTCGGTTTGTTGCTCAGCCCGATGGTGGCGAGCGCGGCGATGGCGCTGAGCTCGGTGTCGGTGATCGGCAACGCGCTCCGGCTGCGGAGCTTTCAGGTGTAGCGCGCGGGCGCGCCGAGGAACCGCGCCCTGGCACCACTGAAGCGCCGAAACCCTGTCACGCCAACCCCGCCCCGCGCCTAGACAAGCATGTGGCGCGCCCTTGTCATTTCAGTGGGTTGCACGGCCCTCCCGGCCGTCGCCGACGCCCACCTCGAGACCCTGGTGCGCCAGGCGCTCGAGGCGAGGCCCGAGCTGGCCCGCGCCGCCGCCGAGCTCCGGGCCGCCCGGGAGCGCGTTCCCCAGGCGCAGGCCTGGCCCGAGCCGATGTTGCAGGTGGGCGTGCAGAACGACAGCTTCACCAAGTGGAACGTGGGGGCGATGGAGACGAGCTGGGTCTCCTTCATGGCCTCGCAGACCATTCCCTTCCCCGGGAAGCTGGGCGCCAGGGCCGAGGTGGCGCAGAGCGACGCCCGCGTCACCGAGCTCGGCGCCGAGCGGGTGCGGCTCTCGACCATCGCCGAGGTGCGCCGCGGCTACCTCGCGCTGCAGGTGCTCCGCGAGCGCCGGGCCCTGCTCGCGCGGCTCGCCTCGCTGAACGACCGGCTGGTGGGGCTGGCGCGCATTCGCGTCGAGTCGAGCCAGGGCACGCAGGCCGAGCTGCTCCGCGCGCAGGTCGAGCTCAGCCGCGTCACCCAGCGCCGGTTGCAGCTCGACTCCGAGGAGCGGGTGCAGGTGCAGGCGCTCAACCAGCTCCGCCAGCAGCCCCTCGACACCGCCATCGTCTCGGGCGCGCTGAAGACGTTCCCCACCCTGCTCGACGAGGCGCAGGCGAGCGCGCTCGCGCGTGAACACAGCCCCGAGCTGCTCGCCGCGAAAGAGGGGCTCACCCGCGCGGACGCTTCGGCCACCCTCGCCCGCCGCTCGTATTTGCCGGATCTCTTCGTGTCCGCCGGCGTGATGGTGCGCGGCCGACTCGACCCGATGTGGGCGCTCACGGTCGGCGTGCCGTTGCCTGTCTTCGCAGGGTCGCGGCAGTCGCGGGCGCTCGCGGAAGCCGAGGCGATGAAGGAAGCCTCGCTGCGCGGTTCCGAGGGCCTCGAGCAGGTGCTCGCGTTGCGGGCTCACCAGCGCGCCGAGTCGTTGAAGGCGCTGAGCGCCATCTGGAAGACCTGGCAGGAAGGCCTGCTCGCCCAGGCCGCCGCGGCCGCGGAGAGCACCCTCTCGCAGTACTCCAGTGGCGGCGCGCCCCTGTCCGCGGTGCTCGAAGCCAACGCCGTCTCCATCTCCGAGGTCGAGGCGTCGCTGCAGGTCCTCGCCACCGCGTGGCGCCTCGCCATCGCGCAAGACGAACTCTCCCTGGGCGAGGCCGTCAGCTCGGCCCTTCCCTTTTCTTCTGCTTCTTCTTCCCCTTCCGCCTCCGCGGGGATGTGAGTCATGGCCTCGACCGTCACCCTCAGTCGCTTCCGTCTCACCCTGCTGGTCATCGCGCTGGTGGTGAGTGGCTTGTTCGCCGGACTGCTGGTCGCCAACGGCGCGATCGAATCGCACGCGCACGCCGCCAACGTGCCGGCCGCCGCGGAGCAGTGGGTGTGCCCGATGCACCCGCAGATCGTGAAGAACGAGCCGAGCACCTGTCCCATCTGCGGCATGAAGCTGGTGAAGGTGGCCGCGAAGAAGCCCGACCAGCAAAGGCCGCTCTTCTACCGCTCGCCCATGGACGCGCGGCAGACCTCGCCGGTGCCGATGAAGGACCCCATGGGCATGGACTACGTGCCCGTCTACGAGAACGAGAAGCAGGGCGCGTCAGAGGTCGATGGCCTGGGGGCGGTGGACATCGACGCCACCCGGCAGCAGCTCATCGGCCTCAAGACGGCGCCGGTGACGCGCGGCGTGGTGGCGGGCGATCTGCGCACCGCGGCGCGCATCGGCGTCGATGAGACGCGCGTGCGCAAGGTGAACGTGAAGGTGGGCGGCTTCGTGGAGAAGATCCACGCCGACTTCGTGGGCAAGCCGGTGCGCAAGGGCCAGCCGCTGTTCTCGCTCTACAGCCCGGAGATCCTCGCGGCGGAGAACGAGCTCTTGCTCGCGGAGCGCACCGGCGGCGGCGCCTTGCTGGACGCCGCCCGCAAGAAGCTCGAGCTGTGGGGCCTGCCCGCCGCCGAGCTGGAGCGCCTCGAGCGGGAGAAGACCGCCAACAGCGTGGTCACCTTCACCTCGAACGTGTCGGGCGTGGTGACGAAGAAGGAGATCGTCGAGGGCTCGCGCATCGAGATGGGCGCGATGCCCTACGAGGTGGTCGACCTGTCCACCGTCTGGGTGCTCGCCGATGTCTACGAGACCGAGCTGCGCTTCATCCAGCCGGGGATGTTGGCCTCGCTGCGGCTCGACGCGTTCCCGGGGCGCACCTGGCAGGGCAAGGTGCTCTTCATCGACCCCATGCTCGACGCTGACTCGCGCACCGCGAAGGTGCGGCTCGCGTTCAGCAACGCGAACGGCGAGCTGCGGCCCGAGATGTTCGGCGACGTCACCCTCGCGCGCGAAGGCCGCGAGACGCTGCGCCTGCCCACCGACGCGATCGTCGAGAGCGGCACCCAGAGCGTGGTGTTCGTGGCGCGCGGGGAAGGTCGCTTCGAGCCGCGGCTGATCGTCACCGGCGAGCACGGCCGCGACTTCACCGAGGTGCTGTCGGGGGTGAGCGAGGGCGAAGCGGTGATCACCCGCGCCAACTTCCTGATCGACTCCGAGTCTCGCCTGCGCGCCTCGCTCTCGCGCATCGGAGGTACCGACGCGTCGATGCCCGGGGGACAGGACGCGCACCGATGATTCGCGCGATCATCCGGTTCTCCGCGGAGAACCGGTACCTGGTCATCGCGCTGGCGATCGTCGCGCTCGCCTACAGCGTGTACTCGATGCGGACCATTCCGCTCGACGCGCTGCCCGAGCTCAGCGACACCCAGGTGATCGTCTACTCGCGGTGGGATCG
>VFKJ01000361.1 GCA_009885595.1 Myxococcales bacterium
CGATGCCGCGCTTGAGATCCATCGGGTTCACGCCGGCCGCGACGAGCTTGCTGCCCTCGCGGAAGATGGCCTGGGCGAGCACGGTCGCGGTGGTGGTGCCGTCACCGGCGCTGTCGGAGGTCTTGGACGCGACCTCCTTCACCATCTGCGCGCCCATGTTCTCGAACTTGTTCTCGAGCTCGATCTCCTTGGCGACGGTGACGCCGTCCTTGGTGACGGTGGGAGAGCCGAACGACTTCTCGATCACCACGTTGCGGCCCTTGGGCCCCAGCGTCACGGCGACCGCATCAGCGAGGATCCGGACACCGCGCAAAATCGCCTCGCGCGCACCCTGGTGAAAGAAGATTTCCTTGGCAGCCATTATGTAACCTCCGGGAAAGTCAGCGTTTGTAAGTGCCCGGGCCGTTAGCACTCGGGCCTGGCGAGCGCCAAATTAAGGAGCCCGGCTCAAATGTCAACGCCGCCCTTCGACTTCGCTCGAGACAGGCTCAGTGAGCCGACGAGATCCAGCAGCTTGGACCGCTCCGGAAGGGTGCGGGCTGGTATGAGCCTGTCCATGCCGCTCACGCTCGAAGAGGCGCTGGAAAAGGCAGAAGAAGCACTCGAGGAAGGTGAGTTCGAGGAGACGGTGGCCTCGGCCGACCAGGCCCTCGCGCTCTCCCCGGGCGACGCCGACGCGCTCTACCTGAAGGGCCTGGGGCACGCGGGGCTGGGCGAGCTGGAAGCGGCCGACGAGGCGCTGGCCGCGGTGCTGGCGAAGGAGCCGCAGAACGCGACGGTGATGCTCGACGCGGCCGACGTGAAGATCCGGGAAGCCGACGATCCCGCGCGCATCGAGGCGGGCCTCGAGCTCTTGCGCCGCGCCGAGCGCCTGGTGCGCCAGGACGAGGAGCTGCAGCAGCAGCTCGAGCTGCTCCGGGGCATCGCCCTGAGCCAGCTGGGCGAACACGAGGCGGCGCTCGAGGCCTTCGGCAAGGTGCTGCAGCTCGAGCCCGAGCACGGCGAGGCGCAGCTGGAGCGCGCGGTCGCCCTGTTCGAGCTGGGCCGCTTCCCCGAGGCGAAGAAGGCGTTCGAGAAGCTGGTGCGCGACTACCCCGAGGAAGCCTGGCCCTTTCATTACCTGGGGCTGCTGGCGGAGCGGCGCGGCGAAGATCCCGAGCCGCTCCTCGCGCAGGCCCGCGCGCTCGACCCGGAAGAGTTTCCGCCCGCCATCCACCTCTCCGCCGAGGCCTTCGACGCGGCGGTGGCGGACGCGATCGAGAAGCTCCCCGAGCACGCCAGGCCGCACCTCGCCAACGCGATCATCTCGGCGCAGCCGCTGCCCTCCGACGAGGACCTCAAGGAAGGCCTGTCACCGACCATCCTGGGGGTCTTCACCGGGACGCCCATCGACGAGCGGTTGGCGCTCCACGCCGCTCACCACGAGACCGTGCGCATCACCCTCTTCCAGAAAAACCTCGAGCGCTTCGCCCGCACCCGCGAGGAGCTGCTCGAAGAGATCCGCATCACCGTGCTGCACGAGGTCGGGCATCTGCTCGGGCTGGACGAAGACGAGCTCTTCGACCGCGGCCTCGACTGACGGGCCTCTTGCGACTACGAGCGCCAACGGCGAAGCGGCCGGCTCTGGTGACCGGCGCGGTCTTCAAAACCGTTGGGCTGGCGCGCGAGCGTCGGTCGGTGGGTTCGATTCCCATGCTTCGCCGTTTTAAAACACGCCCGAATTCGCCTGTGAGATCATCGACTTAACCCCTTATTTCTGGCGGAAACCGTCGCGAAAGCGTATGGTCCGCGCCGTGAAAGAGCGGTTTCAGTCGATCGAAGAGAAGACCAAGAAACTTCGGGACGTGCTGCAGCTCAAGCGCCCCGAGGTTCAGGACTTCCTGGACAAGCTGGAGATGGCCTGGGTGCACCACGACTGTGCACTGGAAGGGTCCATCTATTCTCCCCAGGAGCTGACGGCGGCGCTGCACCCTGGCGCGGTGGTGGCAGAGGCCTCGCTGCTCCCGATCGTCTGGGAGATCCGCAACCACAAGGCGGCCGTCGATTTCATTCGCGAAGAGGCGAAGAGCTCGAAGAAGCACGGCGCCCTCACCATGACCTTCGTGCGTCGGGTGCACGACCTGCTCTCGGGGAACACCCTGGAAGCGCAGCAGGCGCGCGCCCAGGCCGAGCGCCGCGAGCGCACCGAGAAGGAGCTGACCAAGGAGCGCGACAAGGCCGGCTTCCGCAAGGACATCCCGCTCCACAAGACGTACCTGCACGAGATCTCGCAGCCGGCCAAGGTGCAGCCGCAGCTCGAGAAGCTGCTCGACTGGACGGCGAGCTCCGAGTTCCGCGAGTTCCACCCGCTGCTGCAGGCCGCGCGCGTGCAGCACGAGTTCATCAAGATCTTCCCCTTCACGGAGACGAGCGGAAAGGTCGGGCGCATGCTGACCAACTTCATCCTCATCCGGAACGGGTTCCTGCCCGTGGTGATCGTCTCGGTCGATCGGTCGAAGTACTACGAGACGTTCCGCTCGAGCTTCACCACCTTCTCCAACCTGATGATGGACTCGATGGAGAACTCGCTCGACAACGGGCTCAAGTACTTCAAAGACCTGTCGCGGTTCTATCGGTGACCTGGTGGCCACCGCCCACCAGGACGTCGCGAACCTGCCCGCCAAGGGCAAAGTCGAGCGACTGATCAAGCTGTTCCGGGGTCGCGAGCGCGCCCTGGTGATGACCCACGACAACCCGGACCCCGACTCGATGGCCGCCGCCTGGGCGCTGGCCACGGTGCTCAGCGAGCGCGTCGGGGTGCCCTCGGAGATCGCCTACGGCGGCATCATCGGCCGCGCGGAGAACGCGGCGTTCGTGAAGACGCTGAAGATCCCCATCAGCCACGTCGAGGACGTCGACCTGAGCGCCTTCGATCTCTTCGGCATCGTCGACACCCAGCAGGGCGTGGGAAACCATGCGCTCCCGGAATCGGCGGTG
Source organism: Myxococcales bacterium (assembly GCA_009885595.1). Classification (GTDB taxonomy): domain Bacteria; phylum Myxococcota; class Myxococcia; order Myxococcales; family Myxococcaceae; genus Archangium_A. Next base: position 2,977 of record VFKJ01000361.1, read on the forward strand.
GCCGACATCGTCATCGATCACCACCCGGTGCGGGAAGACGCGGCCACCCACCTCTTCGGGGACGTGGGGGGCGAGTACGGCGCCACCTCCACCATGCTCACCGAGTACCTGCGGGGCGCCCGCCTGGAGCCGTCGCCCGAGCTGGCGACCGCGCTCTATTACGGCATCAAGGCAGACACCCGCGACCTGGGCCGGCAGACGCGCGATCCCGACGTCGACTGCTACCTGTGGCTGTTTCCGCGCATCGACCGCGAACTGCTCTCGCAGATCGAGCACCCGAAGCTGCCGGTGCGCTACTTCCGGCTGTACCACGCAGCCATCGAGAAGGCGCGCATCTACACCACCGCGGTGATCACCGATCTGGGCGACGTGTACTCGCCCGATCTCGTCGCCGAGGTGTCCGAGCGGCTCTCGTTCATCGAAGACACCAAGTGGTCGCTCGCCTTCGGCAGCTACCGCAGCCAGCTGTTCCTCTCCCTGCGGGTCAGCGATCGCCGCATGAACGCGGGGCGGCTCATTCGCGAGACGTGCGAGCCGTATGGGGGCTCGGCCGGTGGGCACGGGAGCATGGCCGGGGCGCGGTTGCCGTTGGCGGGCCGCAAGGCCCAGCGCGAGGCCTTCAAGCGGGAGCTGGTGCGGCGCTTCAAGGAAGCGTTCGGCGTGGAAGGTGAACGCGGCGCGTCCCTGCTGTCCGATGAAGCCTGACTGTCTCCCTCTCCCCCGCGGGGGAGAGGGTCGGGGAGAGGGCTGACCCGAATGATTTACTGGGACCACAACGCCGGCGCGCCGCTCCTGCCGCAAGTCGCTGAACACCTGGCGAGGGCCTTCGCGGACGCCGCCGGAAACCCCTCGAGCGTGCACCAGGCCGGTCGCAACGCCCGCCGTCACCTGGACTCCGCCCGCGAGCGGGTGGCGAAGGTGCTCGGCTGTACGCCGCGGGAGATCGCCTTCACCGGTTCCGGAAGCGAGGCGGCGGCGATCGCGGTGCTGGGTGCCTTCCGCGCGCGCAAGGATCGTTCGAAGACCACAGTGGTCACCACCGCGATCGAGCACCCCTGCATCCTGGGCGCGGTGAAGCAGCTCGAGGCCGAGGGCGCTCAGGTGGTGCGGGTGGCGCCGGGGGCCGACGGGGTGGTGCCCGCGCAGGCGCTGATCGAGGCGCTCGATGAGAAGACGGCGCTGTGCTCGGTGCAGTGGGTGAACAACGAGACCGGCGTGATCCAGCCTGCGCCCGAGCTCGCGCGCGCGTGCGTGGCGCGGAAGATCATCTTCCACTCCGATGCGGTGCAGGCGTTCGGGCGCATCGCCGCGTCGCTGCGCGAAGTGCCGGCTGATCTGTTGTCACTCTCGGCCCACAAGCTGGGCGGTCCCGCGGGGGTGGGCGTGCTCTTCAGCCGGCGTGGTCTCGACGTCGCGCCGCTGACGCCCGGGCACCAGGAGAACGGTCGCCGCGGCGGCACCCAGGCGGTGGCGATGGCCGAGGCGCTGGCGCTGGCGCTCGAGCACGCGGTCACCTCGCAGGAAGCGGCGTCTGCGCAGGTGACCGCCCTGCGGAACCGGCTCGAGCAGGCCGTGCTCGCCGCGCTGCCAGGAACCACGGTGAACGGCACCGGGCCCCGGGTCGGCTCGACCAGCAACCTGCAGTTTCCCGGCGTCGATGGCGAGGCGCTGTTGATCGCGCTCGATCTCGAGGGAATTTGTGTGTCGACCGGCGCCGCGTGCGCCTCGGGTTCGCTGACGCCCTCGCACGTGCTGCTGGCGATGGGGCACTCGTCTGCCGAGGCGAGCGGCTCGATTCGGTTTTCGCTCGGCGCCACCAGTACGGATACCGAGGTCGACACCGTGGTGAGCGCACTGACCCGGCTGGTGCCAAAGAACCGGTAAGCCCTCTCCCCGACCTCCTGAGCGAAGTCGAAGGGTCCCCCGCGGGGGAGAGGGAGAGAGTGGAGTCAGTCGCTGGTGCCGAACAGCCCGCGCACCACCGCGGAGATCGCCAGCGGCGTGCCCACGCGCTCGTCGTAGAGCGGCGCGATCTCCTGCGCGAACTCGTGCGCGCTCTGAAAGCGCATCGCCGGATCGAAGTCGAAGGCGCGCGCGATCAACCCCTCGACGATCGCCGGCACCTCGGGGCGCAGGTTCCGCACGGGAATGTACGAAGAGGTGCGGATCGTCTTGAAGACCTCCTGCGGCGTCTTCCCCAGGAAGGGCCGCTGCAGGGTGAGCAGCTCGTAGAGCGTCACCGCGACCGCCCAGAGATCGACCGAAGAGGTGAGGTGCCCGCCCACCGCCTCGGGCGAGAGATAGAAGGGCTTACCCATCACCTGGTCGGGCCCCACCTCGATGAGCGATCGCGCGACGCCGAAGTCTCCCAGCACCAGCTCCCCGGTGCGCGAGACGAAGAAGTTCGAAGGCGAGACGTCGCAGTGCACGATGCCCAGCGGCTTGCCGGTGGGGCCGGTGGCGTTGTGGGCGTAGTCGAGGGCCTCGAGCAGCGCGCGAGACAGGTAGAGCGCGAAGTCGATGGGCCAGGGCACGTTCTTCTGCCGGCAGCGCTTGATGATCTGCGCCACGTCGCGGCCGTCGATGAAGTCCATCACGATGAAGATGTCGTCGGCGTCGCTGCCGACGTCGAGCACCTGCACGATGTTCGGGTGGTGGAGGTGGCGCGAGAGCTCGGCCTCGGCGGTGAAGAGCCGCACCGCCTCTTCATCTTTCCGCAGCGCGGGCAGCAGTCGCTTGAGGGCGAGCTCGCGGCCCTTGTAGCGGCCGGCCACCGCGCGCACCCGGAACACCTCGGCCATGCCGCCTTTGCCGAGCAACCGGATGATCTCGTAGTTCCGGGTGCCCACGACTCACTTGGGCTTCTTGCGGTGCGCCGCCAGCGCGTCGGCGAGCAGCCGCTTGAAGTCAGGGTCATTCCGAACGGGGTTGAGCTCGGGATCGTCGGTGAGCCAGTCGATCAGGTTCGAGGCGCCGCCGACCTTCACGGCGGTCTTGAGCGACGCGATGGCGCCCTTCTTCTCTCCCATCGCCACCTGGGCGCAGGCGCGGTTGTAGTGGGCGAGCGCCAGGTTTGCAGGCGAGGCCTTGCGCAGCTGCGCGACCGCCAGGGCCTTGTCGAAGTACTCCAGCGAGCGCTCCGGGTGGCCGAGCTTCACCTCGGTCACCCCGTAACCCAGCACGGCGTCCCAGCGGGTGTCGTCGAGCGCCATCGCCTGGCGGAACTTCTCGCGCGCCTGGGAAAAGCGCGACTCGTCGATCAGGTGCTGGCCTTCCCTGATCGCCTCGTCGGCCTGCACCGCGGGATCGTTCTTGTTCTTCTGCGCGACCTGCACCGCCGAGGCGTCGCCGGCGACCTTCTGTTTTTCCTCAGGGGTGGCGGGCCTGAAGAAGAGCGCCTTGCCGTCGAGCGCGGGCGATTGGCAGGGGGCCTCGAGGTGGATCCACCCCGCCACTGCGTCGTCGTGCGAGACCCCGAGCATCGGGTAGGTCCGCTGCGCGGCGCACCCCGCTCCGGTCTGGCAGAGCGTGACGCTGCCCAGGAAGACCCCCCCTTCGAAGGTGCCGGTCACCACCTGCGTGTCCGCGGCGAACACGCACTGCGCCGAGGACTTCAGCTTGCCGACGATCTTCCCGTCGACGATGGAGAACTGCACCAGGCCCAGCTCACCGACGGAGTAGAGACCTGACAAAACAGGGGTGGGCGCCGCCGCTGCTGCGAGGGAATACATCATCGCCAGGGCGACCAGCGTTCTGTTCATCCGCCGCGACAGGGTAGCACCTTGAAACCTGCGGGCGGGCCCTTATGATCACGGCTCGAAAGGATCTCCAAAGGCTGTTCCCTGCGGGGTACGTGATGGTCGACCAACACTCGAACCGATACATCTAAAACGGGGGTTGTTTCGTCCGACCGGGTGCAAGCCCTCCTCGCAAGAGAGAGGGACGCCGAAGGAAGGCAAATGGCTCCCACCTGAACCGTCAAGGTTCAGTGAAGGTCGAGACACACGGCTCATGGCGGGGAACGTTTCATCGGACAAAGCGGCGCTGCGGTCGGAAGCTGAGAGCCGTCGGCGTGCGCTGAGTCCCGAAGTGGTTCAACGGTGGGGCGGCGAGGTGCAAAGGCATCTCGCCGCCCTTCCTCTTTTCAGCGACCAGGTGGTGCGCGCGGTGGCGGTCTACGACGCGCAGCCGTTCGAGGTGCCGCTGGGTGAGCTGGTGCTCGAGCTCAACGCGCGCGGGGTCGTCTGCGTGTTTCCCCGGGTGGTGCGCGGCTCGAAGGAGCTCGTCTTTCACCTGGTGGGCGACGAGTGGACGCGCGGCCCCTTCGGCATCCGCGAACCCAGCCCCCGCTCGCCGGTGCGGGCGATCGCCGACATCGACGTGTTCCTGGTGCCGGGCGTGGCCTTCACCCGTGCAGGGGCTCGGCTGGGGCGGGGCGCGGGCTACTACGACACCACCCTGGCCCGGCGCGGCGCGCAGGCCCGGACGATCGGCATCGCCTTCGAGTGCAATGTGGTCACGCAGGTGCCGATGGAGGCGCACGACGTCTGGCTCGATTTCCTCGCGACCGAGCGCGGCGTTGCCCCTGCCCGCCCGCGCTCCTGAGGGCCATACTCCGCTCGTGAGCGCCGAAGATCGCCGTCAGTTTCCCCGGTTCGCCTGTCGCTTCCCCGCAGCTGCCGATGGTCCCCGCGGCCCCATCAGAGGCACCTGCGCGGACCTGTCGATGGGTGGCCTCTTCCTCGAGGGCGTGGCGCTGAATTCCGGCTCGTTGACCTCGGTGACGATCGACTTCCCCACCGGCCCGCTGAGCTTCCAGGCCCAGGTGCGCCGGGTGTCGACGCAGCCGCCCGGCTCGGGGCTTCAGTTCACCCGGCTGGA
>VFKJ01000151.1 GCA_009885595.1 Myxococcales bacterium
CCCAGGGCGTGCGGCTGATCACCCTCGACGACGCGCAGCAGAAGGTCGTCGGCATCTCGCACCTGCCCAAGGAAGAGGCGGTGGAAGGCGAGGTTCCGGCCAGCAGCGACAGCGGCATCGTCGCGGCGCCGACTCCTCCTGAAGGCGAAGAACCGTAAGTGGGAGGAAAAGGGGACAGGCTACTTTTTGCTCGCCGGCCGAAGGCGCTCGGACTTGTTCCGGAGGAGCAAAAAGTAGCCTGTCCCCTTTTCCCCGCTCAGCCCAGGTAGCCCTTCTCGGTGAGGAGGGCCTGCAGCGCCTTCAAGATGGCGCCGGCCTTGGCCTGGTTCACCCGGGCTGCCTCGAGGCGCGTCAGCTCTTCGGGGGTGAAGCTGTTCGTCTTCGGCGCGCCGTCCCCGTCGTCGAGGAACTCGTCGAGCAGGGTGTTGGCCGAGGGCGGCCGGTTCATCCACGCCTGGGCAGCCGAGGCCTCGGTCTTCGGCGGGCTGCTGGTGTCGAGCTCGAAGACCTCTCCCTGCGTGGCGGTGATGTGAGCGTCGCGCGCGCGGTTCTTGTCCTGCCGGACCGCGGGGCCGGCGCTGCCATGGTAGTGCTTGGCGATCGCCGCGCGGATCTCGTTCTCCGAGGCGACCTGCATCTGCACGCGGGCACCGAGCTTGGAAGAGAGCGCGTCGATGGTGTCGAGCTCGGTGGGGTCGCTCACCGCGATGGTGGCCACCCGGCCCTGCAGGCTCACGGGAAAGATGCCGTGCTCACTGCAGAAGGCGGCGTCGATCTTCGCGAGCAGGGCGCTGTCCTTGTGCACCATGCCGAGGTGAACGACGGGCAGGCCGAGCGCCTTGCTCAGCGCAGTGGTCATCGTCTCGTCGTCACAGAACCCCATGTCGAGGATGACGCCGGTGAGCCGGCCACCCCACTGCTCGAGGCGTCCCATGGCGGCGCGCGCCTGGAACTCGTCGATCACGCGGGCCTTCACGAGGAGGTCTCTGAGCTTCCCGACGTTGGTGCGGAGGGCCATTGCGCCGCGCAGCTTACTTCCGGGCGTGGTCGAGCGCTTGTTCCCAGCAGCCGGTCGCCTGGAGCACCAGCTCGATCAGCTCCCGTGCCGCCCCGTGGCCCCCGGGCCAGGCAGAGACGAAGTGCACCGCGTCGCGGACCAGCGGCACCGCGTCTGCCGGGCAAGCGGAGAGCCCCGCGCGGCTCAAGGCAGGGAGATCATTCACGTCGTCGCCCATGTAGGCCACCTCGCCGGGGGCGAGGCTGAGCTCGGTGCACAGCTCTTCGAAGGCGGGCCCCTTCTCGCGGCGGCCCTGGAAGACCCGGGCGAGCTTGAGCTCCTGGGCGCGCACCTCGACGATGGGCGAGGTGCGGGCGGTGAGGATGGCGATGGGCAGGCCGGTGAGGCGCGCGAGCACCATGGCGTGGCCGTCCTTCACGTCGAAGCGCTTCATCACCTCGCCGGTGGGGCCGTACCAGAGGCCTCCGTCGGTGAGCACGCCGTCGACGTCGAAGACGATGGCCTTGATGTGCGCTGCGCGATCGGTGGGCCTCACTTCTGATGACCCAGCGCGCGGCGGATGGCGAGCACGTCGCGCAGCGTCTCTTCGAACAGCTCGAAGGTGAGCGAGCACGGGCCGTCACACAACGCCTTCTCGGGGTCCTCGTGCACCTCGGTGAACAGCGCGTCGATGCCGGCGGCGGCAGCGGACCGCGCGAGCAGCCCCACGAACTTCCGCTCACCCTCGGTCTGGCCGTCACCCGCCGAAGGCAGCTGCACCGAGTGAGTGGCGTCGAAGCAGGTGACCAGGCCGGCCTCGCGCATCTGGGCGAAGCCGCGCATGTCGACCACCAGGTTGTTGTAGCCGAACGTGGCGCCGCGCTCGGTGGCGAGCACGTTCAGGTTGCCGGAGTCGAACGCCTTCTTCGCCTGGTGCGCGAAGTCCTTCGGGGCGATGAACTGGCCCTTCTTGAGGTTCACGCCCTTGCCGGTCTTCGCCACCGCGACGATGAGATCGGTCTGGCGCGACATGAACGCGGGCACCTGGATGATGTCGGCGACCTCGGCCACCGCTGCGACCTGGGAGATCTCGTGCACGTCGGTGAGGATGGCGACGCCGACTTCCTTCTTCACCTTCGCCAGCACGCGCAGGCCCTCGACCAGCCCGGGCCCGCGGTACGACTTGATGGAGGTGCGGTTGGCCTTGTCGAAGCTGCACTTGAAGGCGAACGGCACGCCGAACTTCGCGGTGATCTCCTTGAGCCGCTTCGCGTGCCGCAGGGCGAAGTCTTCGGCCTCGATCACGTCCGGGCCGGCGATGACGAAGAGGGGATGACCGGGTCCGACGGGGGCGCCTGCGAGGGTGATGGACGGCGTAGCCATGAGGCCCTTTACCGCACGTCTCCGCGGACGGACTCACGATCGAGCAAAGCGCCCACAGATTCGGGCGGTTGCGATGGCACGCGGGACGCACGAGGGGGCCGCGCCGTTCACCCACTCTCCGAAAGACCACCCCATGACCCGCTTCCTCGTCGTCGCCCTCTCCCTCGTCGCCTTCTCGGCCTGCGGCCCCCGGAACATTCAGCTGCCGAACCTGATGACCCCGCCGGTGACGGCGCCCTTCGAGCAGGGCCTCAACGCGCGCACCAAGCTGTTCGACTACGAGATCCCCGAGGTGAAGTTCGCGGTGCAGAAGACTCAGGGCCTGAGCATCAAGACGCCCTGGGGTTCGAGCCTCGGCAAGTCGAAGCAGCAGCAGCAGCGCTCCTTCATCGTCAAGCGCGGCAGCAACTCCGAGCTCGGCGTCGACTGCGAGACCCTGCAGCAGACCGCGAAGATGGGCTGGAAGGACTTCTCGAAGCACACCTACACCTGCGGCGGCGCCGGCTTCGCGCTGGTGATCGATGAGCCGAAGCGCCAGGTCTTCTCGGGCATGGTGAAGCTGGGCGACGTCGAGCTCTCGCTGGAGTCGACCGACAAGATGGCCTCGGGTGCTCCGATGCGTCCCTCCGGCTTCCACATTCGGCGTGACGGCCGTTGGGTGGCGAGCTTCGAGTACTACCAGTTCGGCAAGGCGTACCTCGACGCCGGGCTGACCGCCGACGAGCGCGACGCGGTGCTCATCGCGATGGTGAGCATTCAGAGCACCAACCACTGGCTGGCGCGGAGCATCGACCAGAACCAGGCGAGCCCCTACGGCAACTGAAGCTCAGAGCGTGCGGCAGTCGACCCAACGCACCCCGGCGCCTCGGAGCGCCCCGAAGATGGTGGGCAGCGCTTCGCGGGCGGCGGGGTGTACGTCGTGAAAGAGCACCACACCATGTCTCCACAGCAGCATCAGCGTGAGGACCCGCCCGGTGACGAGCGTCGAGTCCCGCGGTGCCTGCCAGTCCTGTGAGTCGATGTTCCACAGCAGCACGCGGACGCCGGAGCGCTCGAGCTCGGCCACCTGCGCGGCGGTGCGCTGGCCATAGGGTGGACGGAACCAGCGCAGCGAGGTGAGTGACGCGAGCTCGCTGTTCCACGCCGCGAGCGCGCCGGCCGCCGCGGGCGAGGTGACCAGGCTGTCGTGCGTCAGGCCGTGGGAGCCGACGCATTGGTTGGAGTAGAGCCCCGTGATGGAGCGCCGCGCGTGGACCGCCGAGCCCACCGTGAAGAAGGTGGCGTGCTGGTGGTAGTCGCGCATCAGCTTCACCACGCCGTCGGTCTCCCCGGCCCGGCCCGTCGGACCGTCGTCGAAGGTGAGCAGGAAAGAGCGCGTACGTCATGCCGCGGCAGGGACACTTCGAGACCAGCGGCGAGTACCCGGCCTTCTTGATGATGAGCAACACGCCGTCGTCGGTGTCAGCGAATGCGGGCATCACGTTGACGAGGCCGTCGCGGCCGGTGAGCGCGCCGATCGACTGCGCGCCGTTCCTCTGAAGAATCACCTCAGCGCCCTCGATTCGCTGGTCTTTCACCACCGCGCTGAGGACCTGCACCTGCACTGACTCCGCGGCGAAGGCGGGCACTGCGAAGAGGACGAGGAGAAGCGAGCGACGCATGAGGGACTCCCGGAACGAGGCCGCGGGACCGCGGCGGGGAGGTCCTCTTCATTCCGGGTGCCAGGGGTCGGTGCGCGGGGCCCACGCCACGGGTGGGTTGGCCGCCACGTGGCCCATGCTGCTCGATCAACTTCTGGCTGCCCTGCGCGCCATCCCCGGTCTGCCTCCCTCCCGTTCGGGTCGCTTGAGTCTGGCTCCAGTTCTTTGCGATGGTCTCCTCATGCGAGTCGCGCGCGGTCGGGTTTCGGGTCGGGTCGTCATTCTGGAAGAGGAGCTTCCGGATGGCGCAGAGGTGGACGTGCGTCTTCGCCTGGATGACGGCGAGGGCGTAGAGGTGACGGACGCAGAGTGGGCGGCGTTGATGGAGGCGGCCGAGAGCGTTCGGCAGGGGAAAACGGTGGATGCCAAGACCGTCCTTGCGGCGCTCGCGCGCCGACGTTGATTGCCCGTCAGCTTCTCTCCCCAGGCGTTTCAGGACGTCGTCGCCGCGGACATCTGGTGGCGCGAGAATCGCGACGCCAAAGAGACCTTCAGCGATGAGGTCAGCGCCGCAGTGATGCTGCTGGAGACCGCACCTCGTGTCGGCCAACGGGTGAAGGGTCGCGCTAACGAGGGGGAGACTCGTCGACTCGTGCTCCGTCGTTCGCGGTTCCTTCTCTTCTACGAAGTTGAAGCCGAACGGGTGGTCGTGCTGCGTGTCTGGCACCCAGCCCAAAGACCGGGCGGAGTGCCTTGAAATGCTGTGTATGCCCGCTCCCCGACGCTCTCCCCCGCGGGGGAGAGGGAGCCAGGAGTCATTTGCGGTCG
>VFKJ01000657.1 GCA_009885595.1 Myxococcales bacterium
CCCGCCGCACCAACCACCGGAGCCACACATGAACGCCATGAAGAACGCCGCCCACCTCGCCGTGCTCGCCGTCTGGGTCGTCCTCGGAGTGCTCTTCTCGCTCAAGACCCTCTTCCTCCCGGCGCTGCTGCCCATCGTCCTGTTCTGGGCGTGGTTCGGCGGCTACGCGGCGTTCACCTCGTTCATGGCCAACCAGTTCAAGAACCCGCTCAGCGCCCTGGCCGTGCACGCGGTCACTTTCCTGGGGCTCAACCTGGTCCCCAAGGCGATGCCATTCGGAATTCTGCGGGTCGGCATGGACCTGCTCTTCTGATCCAGAACAAGCGTAGCTGAAGAGAAGCGGTAGCTGCGCCACCGGGGCATGTCCCGGTATTCGTTGAGGCGCTGGGCGAGGAGGTCCATATTGCCCGGCGTGACGATCATCATTGGAGTCCCGAAGGAAACGCTGCCCGGCGAGAAGCGGGTGGCTGCAACCCCTGAATCCATCAAGAAGATTCGAGAGCGTGGACTGGCGGTCCGAATCGAGCGGGGGGCAGGCGCGAACGCTGGCATCAGCGACGAGGTCTACGTCGCCGCCGGCGCCGAGCTCACCGACAACCCCTGGGACGCCGACGTGGTGATGAAGGTGCGGCCCCCCAGCGTCGCCGAGTGCGGCCGGATCAAAGAGGGTGCGCTGCTCCTCAGCATCCTCCAGGCCGATCGCAACCCGGGCCTGGTGGACGCGCTCAAGGCCCGCAAGGTCACCGCGCTCGACCTGGTGAAGGTGCCCCGCATCACCCGCGCCCAGAAGATGGACGTGCTGTCCTCGATGGCGAACCTGTCTGGTTACCGGGCCGTGCTCGAGGCCGCCGCGCACTACCAGGGCTTCTTCAGCCCGCAGATCACCGCCGCCGGTGCGACCCCGCCCGCGAAGGTGCTGATCATCGGCGCCGGCGTCGCGGGTCTGGCCGCCATCGGAGCCGCTCGCGCCCTGGGCGCCGATGTCCGCGCCTTCGACACCCGCGCCGCGGCGCGCGAGCAGGTCGAGAGCCTGGGCGCCCGGTTCCTCGAGGTGAAGCTCCAGGAGAGCGGTGAAGGCCAGGGCGGCTACGCGAAGGTGATGTCGCCCGAGTTCATCGCCGCCGAGATGGAGCTCTTCCGCAACCAGGCCAAGGAGTGCGACGTCATCGTCACCACCGCGCTGGTGCCCGGCACCAAGGCGCCCATCCTGGTGCCCAAGGACGTGGTCGAGTGCCTCAAGCCCGGCTCGGTGATCGTCGACATGGCCGCCGAGCAAGGCGGCAACTGCGAGCTGACCCGGCCCGGAGAGATCGCGCTTCACAACGGCGTGCAGATCCTCGGCTTCACCGATCTCACCAGCCGGATGGCCTCGACCGCGAGCAAGTTCTTCTCGATGAACCTCTGGCACCTGCTGGGGGAGTTCGGGAAGAGCGACAGCATCACCATCGATCTCGAGAACGACGTGGTGCGGCCCTCGCTCATCCTGCACAAGGGTGAAGCGCTGCCGCCTGCGCCGGTGAAGGAGCCGGCGCCCGCGCCTGCGCCCGTGGCCAAGCCGCCCCCGGCGACCGCCAAGCCCGCGCAGCAGGCGATTCTGTCGCCGACGCGGCGCGCCTGGGGCAGCACGGTGGCGGGCCTCGCCGCCATCGGCGTGCTCTTCGTCCTCAGCCGCTTCGCCCCTTCCGAGTTCCTGCAGCACTCCACCGTCTTCGTGCTCGCCTGCTTCGTGGGGTGGCAGGTCGTCTGGTCGGTGTCGGCCTCGTTGCACACGCCGCTGATGAGCGTCACCAACGCCATCTCGGGGATCATCATCATCGGCGGCATGCTGCAGGTGAACGCCGGGCTCGACGTGGCGTCCATTCTGGGCGCGCTGGCGGTGCTCTTCGCAGCCATCAACATCGCCGGTGGGTTCCTGGTGACCAAACGCATGCTCAAGATGTTCCAGCAGGGGGCTCCTCCTGAGAAAGCCTCGTCGGGCGGAGGGCACTCCCGATGAGCGGCTTTCTCGTCGTCGCGTACCTGATCGCAGGCGTGCTCTTCATCCGCTCGCTGGGCGGCCTCTCGAAGCAGGAGACCGCCACGCAAGGCAACGTCTTCGGCATCATGGGGATGTCGCTGGCCGTGGTGGTCACCTCGATGGCCTGGCTCGACAAGGAGGGCGTGTTCGACCGCGGCCTCTCGGGCCAGCTGTTGGGCCTGGGTGTCTTGCTGGGGGGCGCGCTGGTGGGCGGAGTCATCGGCGGCGCGCTCGCCAAGCGCGTCGAGATGACCGGCATGCCGGAGCTGGTCGCCATGCTGCACAGCTTCGTGGGCCTGGCGGCCGTGCTGGTCGGCTTCTCGTCGTACCTGCGCCCCGCGACCGTGGCCGCTGACGAGCTGCGCCACCACGTGCACCTGGCGGAGATCTGGGTGGGCATCGCCGTCGGCGCGGTCACGCTGACGGGCAGCATCATCGCGTGGGCCAAGCTCAAGGGCTCGCTGTCGGGCAAGCCCCTGCTGCTGCCGGGGCGCCACGCGCTCAACGCGATCGTCGCGATGGCGATCGTCGGGCTGGCCGTGCCGTTCCTCCAGGCCACGGGCACCGAGGGGCTCATCTACCTGCTCATCATGACGGTGCTCGCCTCGCTGCTGGGGGTGCACCTGGTGATGGCCATCGGCGGCGCCGACATGCCGGTGGTCGTCTCGCTGCTCAACAGCTACTCGGGCTGGGCGGCGGCGGCGGCGGGCTTCATGCTCAGCAACGACCTGCTGATCGTCACCGGCGCCCTGGTGGGATCGTCGGGCGCGATCCTCTCGATCATCATGTGCCGGGCGATGAACCGGTCGATCATCAACGTCATCTTCGGCGGCTTCGGCGCAGACGCGAAGCCCGGGGCAGCCCCCGCGGCCCTGCCTGCCGGCGAGGTGCGCGAGATGAAGTCCGACGAGGTGGGCCGCAGGTTGCTCGAGGCGCGCCAGGTGGTGATCGTGCCCGGCTACGGCATGGCCGTGTCGCGCGCGCAGGCCACCGTGAAGGAGCTCTCGGCCATCTTGCGCGAGAAGGGCATCAAGGTGCGCTTCGCCATTCACCCCGTCGCGGGACGACTGCCCGGCCACATGAACGTGCTGCTCGCCGAGGCGGGCGTGCCTTACGACACCGTGGAGGAGATGGAGCACATCAACCCGGACTTCCCCCAGACGGACGTGGTGCTGGTGATCGGCGCCAACGACATCGTCAACCCGGGCGCGCTCGATGATCCCACGTCGAGCATCTACGGGATGCCGGTGCTCGAGGTGTGGAAGTCGAAGCTGACGGTGGTGTTCAAGCGCGGCATGGCGGCAGGGTACGCCGGCGTCGAGAACCCGCTGTTCTACCTCGAGGGCACGCGGATGCTGTTCGGCGACGCCAAGAAGTCCGTCGACGCGCTGGTCACCGAGGTGAAGAAGTAGAGCGCTTCAGCGCTGGCGTCCCTTCGAGCTCGCCCTGGAGCTCGAGGCCCTCACCTGGCGGCTCTCCTACGGACTTCCGCGAGACGAAGGCCTGCGCGAGCCCGAGCACCTCGAACCTGGCGTACCGCGTGACGTGATGACTGGAGCGGGACCTGAGGCGCCCGTCAGCCGCGGCCCGGCTCGAAGCCGGCGTGTTCTTCCAGGCGCCGCAACCGGCCTTCGTGATCGAGGAACCGACGATCGCCCTGTGCGAGCAGCGCCTTGAAGCCCGTCTGCGTGAAGTCAGCCAGCTGATCGAGCTTGGCATTCGTCTCGTCGAGCCCCCGCCGGACTTCATGCACTTCGCTCCGCACCTCGGCGAGGCCTTCTCTGAGTTCGCTGCGGACCTCCGCGAGGCCTTCCTTCATCTCGCCGCGCAATCCCTGCAGCTCCGAGCGGATGCTCTTGAGGACCTCGATGGTCAAATCGCTCACGTTCCCGTTCTCCTGTGCCATTGCATCTTCCCCCTTCGTGAGAGGAAAGATCTAGCAGCCGGGTACGACATGTCTGGGAGAACGGGGAGAGCGGTTTTCCCCTCACCCCGACCCTCTCCCCCGCGGGGGAGAGGGAGGTCAGTCGATCACGGTCAGCCAGCCGTGCGTATCCGGCTTCAGGCCGCGCTGAATCGCACCGATGTCTGCGTAGAGCTTCTCTGCGACCGGCCCGGGCTTCCCGCCATTGATCACCAGCTTCTCACCGGCGAACGCGAGCTCACCGACCGGGCTGATCACCGCCGCCGTCCCGGTGCCGAACACTTCCTTGAGCGTCCCGCTCTGGTGCGCCGCCTTGAGCTCCTTGATGGAGATCGGTCGCTCCTCGACGCTGAAGCCCTGCTCCTTCGCGAGCACCAGCACCGAGTCACGGGTGACGCCGGGCAGAATCGAGTCGGACAGCGGCGGCGTCACCAGCGAGTTCCCGATGAGGAAGCACACGTTCATGGTGCCGACCTCTTCGACGAACTCGTGATCCTTGCCGTCGAGCCAGAGCACCTGGTCGAACCCTTCCTTCTTCGCCTTCATCGCCGACAACAGCGAGGCCGCGTAGTTCGCGCCCGCCTTGGTGGCGCCCAGGCCGCCTCGGGGCGCGCGGGTGTCGTGGGTCTCGACCCAGATGCGCACCGCCTTGAGCCCCTTGCCGCCGAAGTAGTTGCCCGCGGGGGAAGCGATCACGAAGTAGAGGTACTTGCTGGCCGGCCGCACCCCGAGAAAGCCCTCGGTCGCGATCAACGTGGGCCGCAGGTACAGCGAGGTGCCCTCGCTCTTGGGAACCCAGTCAGCGTCGACCTTCACCAGCGCCTTCACCGCATCGCTCATCTGCTGCTCAGTGGGCGTGGGCATGCACAGCCGGGGGGCGCCGATCGCCATCCGGTGCGCGTGCTGCTCGGGCCGGAACATGCGAATGCGGCCGTCGTCGCCACGGAAGGCCTTCGAGCCTTCGAACATCGCCTGGCCGTAGTGAAACACACCCGCCGCGGGATCCATCTGGAAGGGCGCGTACGGCTGGATGCGGGCGTCGAACCAGCCCTTCTCCTGCGAGTAGTCCATGGCGAAGAGGTGGTCAGAGAAGAACTTCCCGAAGCCCAGCTCGGCTTCCGGCGGCTTCACTTTGGGGCTCGTCGTCTTCGTGATCCTGATGTCCATGGCGGTACTCCTCACCTCGGCGCCTACTACGCGGCCTCAGACAGACCAAGGCCCCCGTACACCGGTACGGGGGAGGCAGAACCTCGAATTCCGCTCGGTTTTCGGGTTACGGAATGTCCCCCATGAGCGCTGATCAACTGACACCCGCATGGGCCACCGAGGTGGCGGAGGCCTACCTGACCGGTACCCTCAACACCTTCGACCCTCGACTCCGCTCGGGATGACCGGGGATCAGCACTCGACGATGTTCACGGCGAGGCCGCCACGCGCGGTCTCCTTGTACTTCACCGACATGTCCGCGCCGGTCGACAGCATGGTGGCGATCACCTTGTCGAGCGACACCTTGTGCTTGCCATCACCGAAGAGCGCGAGCCGCGCGGCGTTGATCGCCTTCACG
Organism: Myxococcales bacterium; assembly: GCA_009885595.1. Taxonomy (GTDB): domain Bacteria; phylum Myxococcota; class Myxococcia; order Myxococcales; family Myxococcaceae; genus Archangium_A. Next base: position 5,506 of record VFKJ01000657.1, read on the forward strand.
CTGCCCATGGCGTTGCGCTCGATGCACGGCACCTGCACCAGCCCGCCGATGGGATCGCAGGTCAGGCCCAGGTTGTGCTCCATGCCGATCTCCGCGGCGTTCTCCACCTGCTCCGGCGTGCCACCCATCACCTCGGCCAGCGCCCCGGCGGCCATCGAGCAGGCCACGCCCACTTCACCCTGGCAGCCGACCTCGGCGCCGGAGATCGACGCGTTCTTCTTGTACAGCGCGCCGATCGCCCCCGCGGTGAGCAGGAAGCGCTGCGTCCCCTCGTCGTCTGCGTTGGGCACGAAGCGGCGGTAGTACTGCAGCACCGCGGGGATGATGCCAGCCGCGCCGTTGGTCGGCGCCGTCACCACCCGCCCACCAGCGGCGTTCTCTTCGTTGACCGCGAGCGCCCAGAGGTTGACCCAGTCGATGATCACCAGTGGATCGGACTCGCCGTGCGCCTCGGCCTTGAGCCTGCGCGAGAGGGTGGCGGCGCGGCGCTTCACCTTGAGCCCGCCCGGCAGAATCCCCTCGCGCTCGCACCCGCGCTTCACGCACGCGTCCATCGCGGCGGCGATCTCCAGCAGCCGCTCGCGCACTTCACGCTCGGGCCGCTGCGACTTCTCGTTCTCCAGCATCAAGGTGGAGATCGACAGCCCGTGGGTGTTGCACTGCGCCAACAGGGTGTCGCCGCTGGAGAACGGGTACGGCACCTGGGCGCTGTGCTGCGCGGCCCCGTCTCCTTCAGGCACGCCCTGGTCGTTGACCACGAAGCCGCCGCCCACCGAATAGAAGACCCGCTGGGAGAGCACCTCGTCGCCACCCAGCGCGGTGAAGCGCATGCCGTTGCTGTGCAGCGGCAGCTTCTCTCGCCGGTGAAAGACGATCGCCTCGGCGGGCTTGAAGGTGATCTCCTTCTCCTGGAGCAGCGAGAGCTTGCCGGTGGCGCCGATCTGCGCGGCGCGCGCGCGGGCCTCATCGACGTCCACGGTGCGAGGCGAGGCGCCTTCGAGGCCCACCATCACCGCGAGATCGGTGCCGTGCCCCCTGCCGGTGAAGGAGAGCGAGCCGAACAGCTCGAGCTTCAAGCTGGTGGTGCGCGGCAGCAGCCCGCCCTCGCGCAGCCCTTCGGCGAAGCGCCGGGCGGCGTTCATCGGGCCGACCGTGTGCGAGCTCGAGGGGCCGATGCCGATCTTGAAGAGGTCGAAGACGCTGATGTGCATGAGGGCGGTGGCTTCTTAACCCCGTGAGCTTCGCTTGCCTGTTTTCGATTAATTTCAGTTGCTTATCGCGAGTTACTGAATACTCATTAAGCAATGGCGCGACCGCAGCGAGTCAGTGAAGCGGAGATCCTGGAAGCGGCCCGGGCGACCTTCCTGGAGCTGGGCGCCCGAGCTCCTCTGGCTGCCATCGCCGTCAAGCTGGGCATCTCCAGCGCGGCGCTGCTCCATCGGACGGGGAGCAAAGGAGCGCTGCTCGCGCGATCGCTGGCCCCTCCGCTGACTGGAGTGTTGGCCACCCTGCGCGCGGGTCCCCGGCCGGGGCAGGCGCACACCCAGCTGCGGGGGCTGCTGCTCGAACTCAGCGATTTCCTCTCGCGGCAGCTTCCCAACCTCGTGGTGCTGCGCTTCTCGGGCGTCGCCATGAAGTCGCCAGAGCCCCCGCCCACGGTCGCCCTGCGCGCCGGGCTCAGTGCGTGGCTCATGAGGCTCCACACCGCGGTCAGCGCCGAGGTCACCGCGGAGGCGCTGCTGGGTGCCCTCGAGGCGCGCGCGTTCAACCGCTACCTCGGGGGAGAGTCGTTCGCCCCCGGTGATGACGCGGAGTACCTCGACACCCTGCTCGACGCCTTCCTGCCAGCGGAGATCCCATGAAGCTCGCCATTCTCGGAGCCACCGGTCGCACCGGCCGGCACCTGCTGAAGCTCGCCCTCGACGCAGGTCACCAGGTGCGCGCGTTGGCCCGCCGCGCAGAGGCCTTGCCGCCCCACCCCGCCCTCACGGTGATCCAGGGAGAGCTGCGCAGCCCTGCCTTCGGGGAGACGGTGGAGGGCTGCGACGCGGTGCTCAGCGCCCTGGGCCCCGGGCCCCAGGACGTGCAGGTGTGCAGCGCGGCCGCCCAGCAGGCGATCGCGCACCCGGTGAAGCGCTACATCTCGGTGAGCGGCGCGGGGGTCGACGCCCCGGGCGATCGCAAGGGCCTGGGCGCGCGGCTCGTCTCCTTCATCGTCACGCACGTGACCCCGGCGATCGCCGTGGACAAGCGGGTCGAGCTCACGCTGCTGCTGCAGAGCCAGCTCGACTGGACGCTGGTGCGGCCGCCGCGGCTGGTGGCCGCCTCCCCGGGGAAGAAGCCGGTGAAGGTGTCCCTCGAGCAGGCGCCGGGCAACGCCATCGGCCGGGGCGATCTCGCGGCCTTCTGCCTGGCGCAGGCCAGCAGCGCTCAGTTCTCCCGCCGGGCCCCCTTCGTCGCGTGGTGAGGCGATGATCTTCGTCACCGGAGCCGGAGGCAACGTGGGCCGCGCCGTGCTGGAGGCCTGCAAGTCACGCGGGCTGCCGGCGGTGGGCGGCGAGCGCAGCGCCGGTGCGCATCGCGCCTTCGACTTCGAGGCCCGCGAGACCTGGGCACCGGCGCTCGAGGGGTGCGACCAGCTCTTCCTCTTGCGGCCTCCGGCGATCTCGAAGATCGCCCAGACGCTCAACCCCTTCGTCGACTTCGCGCGGAGCCGCGGAGTGAAGCACGTGGTGTTCCTCTCGGTGCAGGGCGCGGAGAGCCAGCCCCGCATTCCGCATCACGCGGTCGAGACGCACCTCGAGGCCAGCGGTGATGACTGGACCTTCCTGCGGCCGGGCTTCTTCGCGCAGAACTTCTCCGACGCGTACCGCCGCGACATCGTGGAAGACGCGCGCCTCTACGTGCCGGCGGCCGATGGAAAGGTGGCGTTCGTCGACGTGCGCGATCTGGGGGTGGTGGCGGCCCGGGTGTTCGAACACCCCCAGGCGCACCGACGGCAGGCCTACCGGCTCACCGGCCCCCGCACCTTCACCTTCGACGAAGCGGCTGCGCTGCTCACCGAGGTGACAGGCCGCCCCATCCGCTACGTGCCGGCGTCCCTCGCGGC
>VFKJ01000494.1 GCA_009885595.1 Myxococcales bacterium
CAAGCCGGTGCTCATCGGGACGGCCGTCGTCGGCGCGACCACCCTCATCTTCTCGATCATCCAGCTCCTTTCGGCGAAGTACGGCACGGTGGGGCCGGCGGGGATCTACGAAGGGCTTTCCATCATGAACCCGCTCTTCCTGCTGGGGCTCATCACCGGCGGGGCGGTGATCTACTGGTTCTCCGGAGCGTCGTGCCAGGCGGTGACCACCGGCGCCTACCGGGCGGTCGAGTTCATCAAGAAGAACATCAAGCTCGATGGCGAGAGGGCATCGGTCGAGGACAGCAAGAAGGTCGTCGAGATCTGCACGCAGTACGCCCAGAAGGGGATGTTCAACATCTTCCTGGTCGTCTTCTTCAGCACCCTGGCGTTCGCCTGCTTCGAGCCGTTCTTCTTCATCGGCTACCTCATCTCGATCGCGCTGTTCGGCCTCTACCAGGCCATCTTCATGGCGAACGCGGGCGGCGCCTGGGACAACGCGAAGAAGCTGGTGGAGACCGAGCTCAAGGCCAAGGGCACCGACCTGCACGCGGCCTGCGTGGTGGGCGACACCGTCGGCGACCCCTTCAAGGACACCTCGTCGGTCGCGCTCAACCCCGTGATCAAGTTCACCACCCTCTTCGGCCTGCTGGCCGTCGAGCTGGCGTACGAGATCGGCAAGGTCCAGTCGGCCACGGACAAGCTGGGCAAGGCCATCTACGTCTTCAAGGCCAACCCCACCACCCTCACCCTGTCGGCGGTGTTCTTCGTCATCTCGATGTTCTTCGTGTACCGCTCGTTCTACGGCATGCGCATCGAGACCGGCGTGAAGGACGAGGCGGCGGTCGCGCCTGTGAAGACCGCGGCGTAGTTCCGGAGCGGAGCCGGTGGAGCGGAACGCTCCACCAGCCAGGCTCGAAGCGCAGCGGAGAACTGGCCAAGGCGCAGCGACCAGAAACACGGCCGTCCTGGGAGACCGGGGCGGCCGTTTCGTTTGCGCTGAAGGTGATCGGTGGCCCGCGATCCCTCTCCGCGACGCTGTTCAGAAGCGAAAGACCACAGCTGAGGGCGGCATGACGCCGGGCTCGAGTTCGTGCTCGGGCTGCTCGCTGCGCTGGGAATTCGCAGACCCCGTCGGGCACAGAGGAAGGCGGTGTGAACGGGTCTGGCTTCGGTGGCCGCATCGAAAATGGCCCTCTGCGCGCACATTTTGTGACTCAGTGAGCGGGGCTTCGGGTCGGTTCACGTTTGGTTCGTGGTCTGACCCAACCTGGGCGCGAAGGGGTCGGGCTCATGGATTTTGTTTACAAGTGACTGGTTGGCGACCCCTGCGTGAAAATGAGATCGCAGCTGAGGCTCGCTGCGCGGTCCTCGAGAACTTCGCCCTTCACCTCGAGCGCCCAAGCGTCGTGAGCGAGTCGAAACGCGCGCTTTTCGGCCTGGCCCACCGTGCCCGCTCGGGGCAATCGCTAACTCACCACTTGTAAACAAACTCCATGAGTCGGACCCCTTCGCTCCCAGGCCGGTCACTTCGTACCGTGAGCGTCCTCGCCTCGGCTGAGGGCCAGCGACTGCGTCCCCTTGGCGTCCTTGCCCGAAGCTCGAGGGCCCCTTCGCGGCGAGCACCGTTGCCGATCAATCCTCACCGGGTTCCCAGGGCGCAGTTCCGAGTCCCACTTCGTCCCTGTCCGGTAGCGACCCCCAGACGCGTCGCATCTGCTAGGGGAAGCCCGCCGTGAGCTCTGCTGGAATGTCCATTCTGCGCCTGACCTTCCTGGGCACCTCGGCCGCGATGCCGACGCTGCACCGGAACGTGTCGGGCCTGTCGGTGAAGGCGGACGGCGATCTGCTGCTCTTCGACTGCGGTGAAGGCAGCCAGCGGCAGATGATCAAGTACGGCACCGGGTTCTCGGTGGACGCGGTGTTCTTCACGCACTTCCACGCGGATCACTACCTGGGGATCATCGGCTTCCTGCGCACCCTGGGCATGGGCGGTCGCACCGAGCCCCTCACGCTCTACGGGCCGATGCCGGCGCGCAAGGTGCTCGACGCGGCGATCCACCTGGGGGTGGAGCGGCTGGCGTTCCCCGTCGACATCCAGGAGCTGCGCGGCGGGGAGTTCCTGCAGCGCAAGGGCTACGGCATTCGCGCCATCCGCGTGGACCACCGGGTCAACGCGCTGGGCTACGCGCTCGAGGAAGATCTGCGGCCCGGCCGCTTCGATCCCGAGGCGGCGCGCAAGCTGGGCGTCCCTTCAGGGCCTGACTTCGGAAAGCTGCAGAAGGGCCAGACCATCACGCTGGCCGATGGGACCCTGGTGAAGCCCGAGCAGGTGATGGGCGGCTCGCGCGCGGGGCGCAAGGTGGTCATCTCCGGCGACACCCGGCCCTGCCCGATGGTGGTCGAGGCTTCGCGCGACGCCGACGTGCTCATTCACGAAGCGACCTTCAGCGACGACGAGCAGGCGCGGGCGATGGAGACGCGTCACTCCACCGCGCGCGAGGCGGGGCGCGTCGGCAACGAGGCGAAGGTGCGGCGGCTGGTGCTCACGCACCTCTCTTCACGGCACGACGTCGATCCCCGGCCGCTGTTCGAGCAGGCGAGGCAGGAGTACTCGGGCCAGCTCGACGTGGCGTTCGACGGCTTCTGCGTCGAGGTGCCGCTGCGCGAATGAGCCTCCCTCTCCCCCGAGGGGGAGAGGGTTGGGGAGAGGGC
>VFKJ01000427.1 GCA_009885595.1 Myxococcales bacterium
CTTCGTCCTTCGGGACCGCGGGGGCGCTGGTTCTCCAGGGATCTGGCCGCAGCCTGCTGCTTCGGCGCCCACCGACTCGGTGGGCTGTGCCACAGGTGTGCCAGAGGAGAACGAAAACAGGCTCAAACAGCGGACTCAGTGGAGGCAACCCACGAGCTATCCGGTTGAAACGAGTGCCCAAGGCCGGAATCGAACCAGCGACACGGGGATTTTCAATCCCCTGCTCTACCAACTGAGCTACTTGGGCTGACCTGCGTGAAGCGGCGCTGCTTGTGCCCCACGCCTCCCAAGTCGTCAAGAATGATCGAGACCTGACACCGCGGCCACCTCGGCCACCGCCGCCGACGTGCCATCGACCAGTTTCCCGTCGGCCATCAGCACCACCCGCTTCGCCCGCTTCATGATCCGCGGATCGTGGGTGCTGAACAGGAACGTGACCCCACGCGACGCATTGAGCCGCTCCATCAACTGCAGAATCTGCTCGCTGGTGCCCGAGTCCAGGTTCGCGGTCGGCTCATCGGCGAGCACGATCTCCGGCTGCGTCACCAGCGCCCGCGCGATCGCCACCCGCTGCCGCTGCCCCCCCGACAGCTCATCGGGTCGGTGCTTGAGCACGCTGGTCAGCCCCACCTCCTCGGCGAGCAGGTCCACCCGCTTGCGCAGTGCCCGCCGATCCTCCTTCCGCAACAGGCAGGGGAACTCGATGTTCTCCGACACGTCGAGCACGGGGATCAGGTTGAAGGACTGAAAGATGAACCCGATCTTCCGGTTCCGCAGCGCGGCCATGTCGTTGAAGTCGCGCCCCGCCAGCTCTTCGTTGTCCAGCTTGTACGAGCCCGCGTCCGAGCGATCGAGCAGCCCGATGATGTTGAGCAGGGTCGTCTTCCCGCTCCCCGACGGACCCATCACCACCGTGAACTCCCCGGCCTCGACGTCGAGGTCCACCCCGCGCAGCGCGGGCACCGAGGTCTTCCCCAGCTGGTACGCCTTGGTGATGCCCTTCAAGCTGATCAACGCCATGGTGCTTCCCCTTTAGAAAAATGCGCGTGCCTGAAGCAGCATGCGGGTCTTGAACGGCGACAAGCTGAACTGTCCGTACGTCGCTTCGCCCACCTTCACGCCCAGCTCCTCCGGGCCCGCGACCGGCACGTAGAGCGCCGCGGTGAGCTGCAGCCACTCGGTCGGCGTCCACTGCAGCTGCGGCACCAACTGCATCGAGAGATCCTCGAGCCCGACCAGCGCGGTGAACGAGAAGTTCCAGTCGTCCACGAACTGCGGCTGGCTGAACTGCGCCGTGAGGTAGTGCCTGCGAAACGCCTCGAGGGTGAACTTCTGCGGAGCGCCGGGGTCGCCCGTGCTGCCCGAGAGCGCCGCCTGCGCCACCGCGGGGTTCTGCACGATCAACTTCGCCAGCCGCTCGAAGCCGGCCGCGTCCTGGCCTTCCCCGTTGTAGTAGTACTCGACCATGAACATGCCGTTATCGCCGAACTGGTAGCGGAACCCGGCGATCGCGCGCGTGTTGAGCCAGGTCTCCTCGAGGTACGGCCGGCTCACCACCGCGGTGCCGCTGAACAGGCACTTCGCCGGCAGGTCCACGCAGTCGCCGTTCGCCACCAGCCGCGCCGAGCCCGTGTACAGCAGCGCCTCGGCGTGCACCTCGAAGTCACCGAACACGCGCGAGAGCGAGAGCCCGCCGCGGGACTTGGTGCGGAACGCGTCCGCGTACAGGTTCGAGTAGCCGTAGATGAGGTTGATGTCGACGTCGCCCAGCAGCAGGTACAGCCGCGAGGTGAAGACGAAGTGCGCCTCGTCATCGCGATCGTCGCTGGAGCTGCCGCGCACCGACTCCGCCGTGGGCAGGTCCGGAGAGACCACCAGCCCCGTGGGCAGCCCCGCGTACTGCCGCGTCACCTTGCCCGCCACCACCGCGCTGATCGCCACCTTCTCGAAGCCCCACTCGGCCTCCGCCAGCCACGCGCCCGCACGCTGAAAGGCCGGGTCCGTCGGATCCTTCGGCGGGTTGAGCAGGTCCGTCGGGTTGAACGAGAGCCCCGCGCCCCAGACGATGCGCTTCTTCCCGAAGAGCAACCTGAAGTGGTCCTGCAGCGGGAGATCGGCGTACGCCTCGGACAACACCACCGACGGCCGGTACTGCGGGAGATCCTTCTCCTCGCCCTGCAGCTCCCACGCGCCCTGCCAGAACAGCGACGCGTCTGCGAAGAAGGTCACCTTCTCGTGCGGCGTCAGCTTGAGCTGCGCGTTCGCCTCGCCCAGCAGCGTCAGCGCCGGCGTCCCGTCGAACTGAGTGAAGGCCCCCGTCAGCCGCGTGTCGACGTAGCCCGTCGTGGTCACGATCGAGGCCTGGCTGAGGAGGAGGAGAAGGAGCGTGTTCATGGGTTTCTCAAGTGAGATGCGTCCAGCCCTCTCCCCGACCCTCTCCCCCGCAGGGGAGAGGGAGGTCAGTGGCCCAGGTCAGAGAGGCCGAACTTGCCCTCGCCCACGGTCGCGGCGACGTCGACCGATTCCCACAACATCTCGCTGAAGCGCTGGGTGGCGATCTCGTTGCGCATGGTGATCTTCGCCGGGCGCTTGAGCCCGTTGCCGAAGTCCTTCACCTCGGAGAAGTCGGCCGAGCGCAGCATCTTCCCGCTCGCCGTGTAGTACTCGCCGTGCACCGGCATCCCCAGCGGCTCGCGCGTCACCCACAGCTTCACCGAGTCGTAGGCGGAGTCCGGCGTCTTCGCCTTGAGCTCCACCACCCACTGATCGGCCTTCTTCGGGTCCTCCTTCACCGTGCCCTCGTAGTCGCGCGTGTAGTTGGCGCGCAGCACGTCGGCGTTGTTGAAGTCACCGCCCTGGAAGTTGTCGCGCGACGCCAGCCGCAGCGCGCGCTTCAAGTTGGGCATGTAGACCCAGAAGTTCTCCCCGTTGCGCAGCATCTCCTGGCCGCGCACCGCCGCCGGCTCCTGGAACCAGAGGCGCATCTTGTCGTCGACCCCCTTGAGGATGGCCATCTTGTAGCCGCGCGTGCTGCCGTCATCGCGGTGCGCCGTCATCTGCGCCACCGCCTTGAAGGTGGGCGGCGCCATGATCGCGTCGTACTTCGCGAGGACTTCTTTCGTCGACGGAGGCTCGGCGGAGAGCAACAGCGCGAGGAGGAGCGAGGTCATGGGTGAGTCCTTTCAGGGAGAAGAGAGTGCTTCGACGGGGCGCATGCGCGCGGCGCGCAGGGCAGGGGAGACCGCGGCGAGCACGCTGCCGAGGCAGGCCGCGCCCACCACGATGAAGGGCACCGCCGGCAGCAGCGTGGGCATCATGCGGAAGTAGCCCTGGCCCGCGCCCATCGAGATGGTGACGCCGCCGCCGCTGCGCGCCAGCTCGATCAACAGCACCGCCAGGCCCAGCCCCAGCGCTGCCCCCAGCGCCGCCTGCAGGAAGGCCTCCAGCATGAACAGCCGCGCCACCATGCTCCGGGTCATGCCCACGGCCAGCAGCGTGCCGATCTCCCGGGTGCGCTCGAGCACCGTCATCAAGAGCGTGTTGGCCACCCCGAACAACGCGATGATCAGGAAGAACACCGACACCCCGCCCAGCACCGCGCGCTGCAGCAGCCGCGCGTCCCTCAGCGCCGGGCGCAGCTGCTCCCAGGTCTGCACCTCGAAGCCCTCGCCCAGGGCAGCGCGGAGCGCCGCGGCCGTCTCGTCGAGCTGGCGCACGTCCTTCACCGCGACCACGTACTCCGTCACCTTGCCGTCCATGCCCAACAGCGACTGCGCGAAGGCGAGCGGCACCGTCACCGCGCGCTTCCCTTCCATCGGGTTCTGCCCGGCCAGCACGCCGCGTGGCTCGAGATCGAGCGCGTTGTCGCGGCCGCCCAGCCCCTGGGCCTGCAGCATCAGCGGCACCCCCGGCTTCAGGTCGAGCGCGCGGTTGAGCTCCAGGCCCACGTGCGCCCCGTTGCGATCACCCGGTTTCAGCGGGTCGCCCTCGAGGTAGAGGTCGATCTTCGGCAGCACCTCTCGCACCGTCTGCGCGTCGATGGCGGTGATCATCGCGATCGTCCCCCGGCTTCCGTTGGTGAGCAGGCCGTTGAAGACGATGCGCGGGGTGAGCGCCTTCACGTTGGGCGTGGCGCGCAGCTTCGCTTCCACCGCGGCGTCCTGGGTGAGGTTCAGGGCCAGCGGCTGGCGATCGCGCTTCTCGAAGTAGCCGGTGCGGTGCACCTGAATGGCGCCCACCCGCGACTCGATGGCCTCGGCCACCATCGACTCGCTCACCCCCATCACGAAGGCCGAGAGCAGCAGGCTCATGGTCACCCCGAAGAACAGGGCGCCGATGGTGATGGCCGAGCGGGCCTTCGCCCTGAACACGTTCCGCAGCGCGAGTCGCATGAGCATGGTGACCTTTCTTCAGCGACCCGCGAGGGCCTGCACCGGGCGCAGCCGGCTCGCCCTGAAGGCGGGGTAGAGGGCGAAGAGCACGGCGCCGCCGACGGCGGTGAGCAGCACCCCGGCGGTGAAGCCGAAGGTGAGGAAGGGGAAGATCTCCATGCTCATGGTGGCGCTGGGCGGGGTGAAGGTGATGCCGCGCTGCGCGAGGCCGAAGGTGAGCCCCACCATCAAGAGCAGGCCCCCCGCTGCGCCGAGCACGCCCAGCACCAGCGCCTCCAGGAGGAACAGGGTCATCACGCTGGCCCGCGTCACCCCCACCGCCATCATGGTGCCCACCTCGCGGGTGCGCTCCAGCACGCTCATCAGCATGGTGTTGGCCACCCCCAGCAGCATCAGCATCACGAAGACGATCGAGACGATCACCGAGATGCCGTCCTGAATGCCCATGATGGTCTTCCGCTCGGGGGCCAGCTCGTTCCAGAGGTGCACCTCGAACTGCGGCCCCAGCGCGGCGCGCAGCTCGGCGGCGATCTGAGGCAGGCGGTTGACGTCGTCGACGCCCACCGCGAGCTCGGTGATGCGCCCTTCCATGCGCAAGAGGCGCTGCGCCAGGCTCAGCGGCACCACGGCGATCTTCATCTCTCCGGGCATCATCGCGCGCATCGCCCCGCCGACCTGCGCCAGCTCCCCGTTGAGCGAGCCGTCGCGATCGGGCGCGAGCAGCACCGCCTCTGACTCGCGCTTCGCCCCGAAGGCCGCCGCCAGCGCGTCGCCCAGCACCACGTGCGTCTCGTCGAGCACCGTGCCTTCGGTGAAGAGCTTGCTGCGCTGCGGGGTGACGGCCGGCTCGAGCTTCGGGTCCACCGCCACCGCGGCGAAGAAGAGCGCCTCTGGCTGCTCCTGGCCCTCCGGCACCGAGAGGGTGAGGGTGCCGGCGAACTGAATGCGCGGCGCTACCGCGGTGACCCCCTTCACCCCGCGCACCTTCGAGAGCAGCGCCTCGTCGGCCTCGAAGTCCATCGACAGCGGGGTCGACATCACGTTGGCCAGGTAGCCGGTGCGGTGAATCTGCAGCGCCCCCAGGGTGGTCTCGATGCTCCCCTTGATGATGTTGCCCTGCAGGCCGTTGAGCACCCCGCGGATGGTGCCGACCGCGGCCACCCCGATGGTCACCGCGGCCAGGGTGATCAACGTCCGCCGGCGATTGCGCAGCACGTTGCGGAAGGCCATCGAGAGCAGGGGGTTCATGACGGCCCCCAGCAGAGCACGGGCGATGCCAACCGCTCTCCCTCGGAAGAGGGCGCTGAACCGTCGGAGGTCCGACGACTGCCTGTCGGCTTTCCGACAGGTGACGGGGCGCCTTCCTTCGGTGCACTCTTGGCCCGTGAAACCCGTCCCGGCCAGCGTCGAGGGTGCGCAGCGGCTCAGCGTCGCCGAGGTGGAAGACGCCGCGCTCGAGAGCCTCTTCCAGCGCGGGGTGCAGCTGCGCCTCTACTTCGCGCCATTCCTCTTCCTCGCCGCGGTCTCGCTGCTCGCGTGGGATCCCGCCCCGTGGCGCATCACGCTCATTCTCGGCGCGGTCGTCTTCGCCGCCTCTCGCCTGGTCTACGAGTTCATTCGCACGCAACGCGATGGGCTGCAGCGCGCCCGGCTTTCCGGGTTGCTGCCCGTACCGGCCACCGTGCTCCTCATCGTGGTCAGCTCATCGGGCGGCATCGACAGCCCCATCTTCGTGATGGTGCCGCTGGTCTCGGTGTTCCTCTGCCTCTTCCTGCGCCCCCGGCACGGCTTCATCTTCGCCGCGGTCGCCACGGTGGTGCTGTGGGCCCTCGCGGTGATCGGCTGGAACGAGTGGGTGCCGACCCTCGTCCCCACCGCGTTCGGTGGTGGTCCGCGCGTGCCCGGCCCCGGCCTGCTCTATTTCACCCGCGCCTTCTTCCTCACCCTCGCGTTGTTCTGGGCCTGCCTCGTGGGCTGGGTGATGCGCGGTGGTTTTCAGTCGGCGATCCAGCGCGCCCTCCGTGCTCGCGACGAGGTGCTGGCCGGCCACGACGAGTCGACCCGCGCGCTCACCACCCTGGTGGCGGAGATCGCCCACGAGCTCAAGAACCCCCTGGCGTCGGTGAAGGGCCTGGCCGCGCTCGTCGATCGCGACGCCACCGGGAAAGAAAAGGAGCGCCTCACGGTGCTGCGCCGCGAGGTCGATCGCATGCAGGAGATCCTCGAGTCGTTCCTGAACTTCAGCCGACCGCTGGTGCCGCTCGACGTCGCGCCGGTGCGGATCGCCGAGGTGGTCGAGCAGGTGGCGGCGCTCTACGAGGGCGTCGCCCGCGAGCGCGGGGTGGACGTGCGGCTCGATGCCCGCCCTGACGTCTCGGTGAAGGCCGACGTGCGCAAGGTGAAGCAGGTGGTGATCAACCTGGTGCA
>VFKJ01001113.1 GCA_009885595.1 Myxococcales bacterium
GGTAGCTGATCAGCTCGACGTCGGTGTGCAGGGTCACGCCCTCGAGGCCCACCGCCGCCAGTAAATGGAGGAGCGCCTTGCCGTCGTGCGCCTCGATCTGCAGGCCGGGACGGGTGAGTGCGGGCCCCAGGTGCTTCACCAGCAGCTCGCGCCCCAGCGCCTCGACCACCAGGTACACGCAGGCCGTCTCGGGCGTGGCGGTGCCCAGCATGCAGCCCAGCCCCACCAGCTGCGCGGAGTGCGGCTCGCCCTCGAACGCGGGCACCAGCGAGACCCGCTCGCTCTTCGCCATCGCCTCGCACAGCGCCACCAGCGAAGGCTCGTCGCGCACCAGCCCCGCCGCCTGCCGCAGGGGGGTGGCGGGGGCGGACGGCATCTCCTGGATCAGCCGGTAGAACTCGAGCTCGGTGAAGAGCACGCGCGCCTCGGCGGCGCGGAGCTCCTTGCGGGAGAGCCCCTCGAGATCGACGTCGAGCGGCAGCTGGTGCCGGAAGCTGACCAGCTGGAGCGCCCGCTTGAGCTGCTCCAGGTTGGTCTTCAGCGATTCCTGGATCTTCGGCTTCTTCACCTCGTCGAGGCGGCCCATCAAGGCCTCGACGGTGCCGAACTGGGCGAGCAGATCGGCGGCGGTCTTGGGGCCGATGCCCGGCACCTTGGGGATGTTGTCGATCGCGTCACCCACCAGCGCCTGGTAGTCGCGCATCTGCGAGGCCTTCACCCCGTAGCGCTCGAGGGCGTCGGCCTCGGTGATCGGCTTGTCCTTCATCGGATCGTAGATGCGGATGCCGGGCTCGAGCAGCTGGAGGAAGTCCTTGTCGCTGGTGATGATCTCGACCTCGAACTTCTTCTGCTTGGCCTGGTCGACCAGCGTGGCGATGACGTCGTCGGCTTCCCAGCCCGGCATCTCGATGATGGGCAGCCCCAGCACGCCGGCGATCTGTCGAATGAGCTCGAACTGCTTCACCAGGTCGTCGGGCGGGGCTTCGCGGTTGGCCTTGTAGTTGGGGTCGATCGCCAGGCGGCCGCGGCGGCTGTCCTTGTCGAAGCACAGCGCGATGTGGGTGGGTTTCCGCTCGCGCAGGAGCTTGAGCACCATGCGGGTGAAGCCGAGCACCGCGTGGGTCGGCTGGCCCTTGCTCGTCGTGAGGGGCGGCAGCGCGTGGTAGGCGCGGAAGATGATCCCCGAGGCGTCGATCAGGGTCACCGTCTTCGGGCCCTCGGGCACTGGCGGCGGCGCGCCCTTCTGAGGAGGAGGAGGAGCGCCCTGCTCTGCAAAACCGAACAAGTCACCCTGCGTCGTCATGGGCGCTCAGGTAGCAGGCGCCTCTCAGCCAGACAACGTTCTCCCCTCACCCCGACCCTCTCCCCCGCTGGGGAGAGGGAGGTCATTGGCACTCGGCCACGGCCATGCTCTCGGTGATCTTCTCCTTGAAGCCGTCCCCGTCGACCGCGAAGTCCATCGCGGCCTTGAGCTGCTCGCAGGTCTCGCCGCGCTCGAAGGCATCCGCCGCGCGGGGAGTACAGACGTTGGTGGCCGCCTTGAGCAGGTCGATGTTGCTGCGGGAGAACTTGAGGCCCAGCTTCCAGACGCGGCAGGCGGCGCGGAAGTCCTTCCGGTCGGCCAGCGCCTTGCCCTTCTCGTAGCTCTGCGAGCTCATCGTCTCGACGATCGACTTGCGAATGAACGACACCCGCTTGTCGAGCTCCTTCTTCTTCTCGTCGGCGGTCATGGTGGCGGCGCGATCGCCGAGCACCAGGCGCTCGTCGACCGCCATCGCCTTGAGGAAGGGCACCTCGGCCTTCTCAGGGCGATCGTTGGTGATCTCGGTGGTGCCGTTCTCGTAGAGGTTGATGGCGTTGTTGATGTCGAGCAGCAGCGCGCGCGCGGCCTCGTGGTACTGCGCCTTCTCCATCTTCTCGCCGATCTTCTGCAGCGGCACCGGCGCCGACTGGAAGTCGCCCGTGAAGTAGAGCACCAGGGCCCGGCCCATCTCCGGCTCGGGGTAGCGCTTGGCGAGCTCTTCCTTGGCGAGCTTGGCCGGGTCTGCGGGGGGCGGCGGCGGGCGGAAGGCGACGATCTCCGGGCACAGCCACATCGGCTCACCGGGCTTGAGCTTCTCCTTGGCCTTGAGGAAGTTGATGTAGAGCGGATCCTTCGGGCGCCACTCGGTCTTGGGGTTGAGCGGCCCGTCGAGCTTCATCTTCATCAGCGCCGGCGGGTACAGCTCGCTCGACTCCCGCGACTGGCAGGCCAGGCGCGCGTAGAGCTCGCAGCGCTTGTAGGCGAGGTCCCACTTCGCGTTCGACGCGTACGACTTGCAGTCGGCGCCCGCGCGCTTCTTCACCTCGGCCAGCGGCTCCTTGGCCACCGAGAGCGAGCGCAGCAGGTAGGTCTCGCAGCTCTTCCCGATCTTCGCCAACGAGTCGAGCGCGCCCTCGAGCTGGCCGCCGGCGAGCTGCTCCTTGGCTGAGTTGAGGTTCTCCTCGCACACCTTGAGCACGGAGATCTTCTTCACCAGGGTGTTCGCTTCCTGGTGAATGGGCTCGAGCTCGATCACCTTCTGGCAGGCGGCGTCCGCCCGGGCCCAGTCGATGCTGCCGCTGTCGCTGTTCGAGTAGGTGCGGCACTCCGCCAGGTACTCCTCGATCTGCTCGGCGGGGTCCTTCTCCACCGTGGGGGTCTTGATGCGCCTGGTGCCACCGCCGATGGACTGGGGCTGGTTGTCGATGGGGTCAGGCGGCGCGGTGAAAGCCTTCACCAGCACCAGCACGAAGAGCACGCCCACCACGCTGCTGGCGGCGATGATCAGCTTCTTCTTCTTCGGGTCGAGCCCGGGGCCACCCTGTTCCGAGGTGGCGCCGTCCAGGCTGTCGCCGGGGCGCGGGCCGCGCGAGGGGCGGGAGGGCGGCTCGATGGCGGCGCTGCGGCGGGCGATGGGCGCGCGGGGGCCTGAGGCGCCGCCCGTCTCGAACATCACCTCGACCACGCCGAACTGAATGATGTCGCCCGGGGCGAGGATGGTGTCGTCGGAGATCGGCGCGCCGTTGACGGTGGTGCCGTTGGCGCTGCCCAGATCCTTCACCGTCACTTCGCGGCCGTTGACGATCACCTCGGCGTGCCGGCGGCTGACCGAGTCGTCGTCGACGACGAGGTCCACCCCCGCGACGCGGCCCACCGTCATGGTGCCCGTCAGCGTGAAGGTCTTGCCCGTCACAGCGCCGCTCAAGCCCCGCAGCTGTGGCCCAGCCGACCGCTGCGGGCCCGGGCGCTTGACGAGCGCGGCGGGGCCACCCGGGGCGGGCCTGACCGCCTGCACCACCCGGGTCGAGCGCGGGGCCGCGGGCTTGACCGCTCTCCCGTTGGCCGCGGTCGGCTCCTTGGAGGGCCGGGCGGTCGCCTTGGAGACCCGGGGCAGCTGCTTGGTGCCCAGCTTGAGCTGAATCTCGTAGTCGCCGATCACCACCTGGCTCTTGTTGGAGAGCCGGGTGGGCCCTTCGATCTTCTCGCCGTCGACGAAGGTGCCGTTGGAGGACCCGGCGTCTTCGACCATGAAGGCCTCGCCCTCGAGGAAGAAGCGGGCGTGCTTCCGGCTCACCCCACCCTCGGAGAGGATGAGATCGTTGCCCTCTCCCCGGCCGATGGTGAGCTGGCCGGAGACGTCTTGCTCCTGCTGGCTGCCGTCGGGGTTCTTGATGACGAGCGTCGGCACGTTCACTTACTCCTCGCGGAAGATGCCCATGTTCACGGGAATGCCGCGGCGCTGAAGGTCATCGTAGAAGCGCGGCACGAAGCCGGTGGCGACGTAACGGCCGCGCACCTTGCCGTCATCGGTGAACCCTTCCTGCTTGAAATAGAAGATGTCCTGCATGGTGACGACGTCGACTTCCATGCCCGACACTTCCGAGATGTAGGTCACCCGCCGGCTGCCGTCGGAGAAGCGCGTCTGCTGCACGATCATGTGCACGGCCGAGGCGATCTGCTCGCGAATGGCCTTCACCGGCAGATCCATGCCGGCCATCAGCACCATGGTCTCGAGCCGCGCCAGGGCGTCACGGGGCGTGTTCGCGTGCAGGGTGGTGAGCGAGCCGTCGTGGCCGGTGTTCATCGCCTGGAGCATGTCGAGCGCCTCACCTGCTCGACACTCGCCGACGATGATCCGGTCCGGCCGCATGCGCAGGCAGTTCTTCACCAGGTCTCGAATGGTGATGGCGCCCTTGCCTTCGAGGTTGGGCGGGCGTGACTCGAGCTGCACCCAGTGGTCCTGGGTGAGGTTCAACTCGGCGGCGTCTTCCACGGTGACGATGCGCTCGTCGTCCTGGATGAAGGTGCTGATCACGTTGAGCAGGGTGGTCTTGCCCGAGCCGGTGCCGCCCGAGATCACCATGTTCTTGTGCGCCTTGACGACCATCTCGAGGAACTCGGCCATCTGAGGGGTGATGGACTTGTACTTGATGAGATCGCTGACCTGCAGCTTGTCGCGCTTGAACTTGCGGATGGTGATGCAGGGCCCCTTGAGGGCGAGCGGCGGGATGATGGCGTTGACGCGCGAGCCGTCTTTGAGGCGGGCGTCGACCAGCGGGCTCGACTCGTCGATGCGGCGGCCGATGGGGGCGACGATGCGCTCGATCACGCCGAGCACCGCGCTGTTCGAGGAGAAGATCTTCTCGGAGAGCCGGATCTTGCCCTTCTTCTCGATGTAGATCTGGTTGGCGTGGTTCACCATGATCTCGCTGATGTCGTCGTCAGCGAGGAACGCCTCGAGCGGGCCTAAGCCGAGCGCCTCGTTGAGGACGTCGGTCAGCAACATCTCGCGATCGATCTCCTCGGGGATCTCACCGTCCCCGTCCATCTGCGCGAGGATGTCCTGAATGGCCTTCTCGGTGCGGCGCCAGAGCTCTTCGTCGCCGAGCCGGTCCATGTCGAGGCGGCGCAGGTCGAGGTACTCGATCAGGCGATCGTGAATGTCCTTCTGCAGGGTGGCGTAGGCCTCGATGCGCGGGTCGACGTGCTTGCCGCGGCGGCGCATCGCGTTCTGCAGTGAGGCGGGCATGTTGCCCAGGTTCTTCTCGGCGGGCGCCTCTTCTTCGGCAGGCGCTTCTTCTTCTTCGGCAGGCGCTTCTTCTTCCTCCTGCTGCTCCTCCTCGTACTCCTCCTCGGCGGGCTCCTCTTCCTCCTGCTGGGAGTCGTCGAAGCCCTCGTTCGACTCGCCCTCGTAGTCCTCGGGGGGCGCGTCGACGTTGATGATGTAGTCGCCGACGTAGATCTTGTCGGTGGGCCGCACCACCAGCGGGCCGCTGATCTTCTTGCCGTTGACGAAGGTGCCGTTCGTCGACTTGAGATCGACGACGATGTACTTGCCGTCCTTGAGGACGATCTTCGAGTGGTACTTGGAGACGTTGCCCTTGTTGAGGACGATGTCGTTGCCGGCGAGGCGGCCGATGGTGACCTCTTCTTTTTCAAAGAGGAGATCGCGGGCGTCTCCGCCCTTCTCGGCCAGCGTGATGAAAAACATGTGCCCACCTTAACATCAGGTGGCAACCCACCGGTTTAAGAACGAAAAAACCCGCGGCCGGTCCAGTTGACCGAGCGCGGGTGGTTGGAGGTACGACCTGCGTTTCTGGGTCGCTTCGCCTTGGCCCAGCTCTCCGCTTCGCTCCGATGCTGGCTGGTGCAGCGTTCCGCTGCACCGGCTCCGCTCGAGGCCCTCAGTCGAAGATGCCGAAGGTCACTTCACCGCGCGCCTGCTTATAGCGGCTCTTCACGTCGTCGATGATCGTGCGGATCTTGTCGGAGTCGGGGTTCACGATGCGCGGGGTGACGAAGATGACGAGCTCGCGCTTGTTCGAGTCGAACGCGCGGTTCTTGAAGAGCTCGCCGACGATCGGAATGTGACCCAGGCCCGGCAGCTTGCTGACCTGCTTCTGCTCGTCGTGGGCGAACACCCCGGAGAGCACGATGGTCTCGCCGTGACGCACGGTGACGTTGGTCTTCACCTTGCGGTTTCTGAAACCCGGCACGGTGGCGCCGCCACCGACGGCGACGGCGACCGAGACGTCGACCTCGGACACCTCGGCCTCGATCTCCGTCTGGATGTTGCCGTTGCGGTCGGCCGTGGGGCGCAGCTTGAGGATCACGCCGTACGGCTTGAACTCGACGGTGAACTGGTTGTTGGTGATGAGGGGAATCGGCACCTCGCCGCCGGCGAGGAACTCGGCCTTCTCCCCGCTGGCGCACACGAGCTTGGGCTGCGCGAGCAGGCGGCCATAGCCGTCGTTCATCTGGAAGCCCACGTTGAACTGCGAGCGGCCGGTGCCGTTGGCGAGCATCGCGCCTTCCGCGAAGTTGCCGGGGAAGAGTTCCTTGGTGATGTTGACGGTCGCCTGCGCGGTGCCGGAGATGTCGGTGGGGTAGCGGATGCCGTAGCGGTCGGTGGAGTTGCGCCGGATCTCGACGAACTGCACCTCGCTCAGGATCATCCGCTTGATGCCGACCACCAGCAGGTTCTCGACCTTCTCGCCGATGGCCTTGGTGATGAGCTCGGCCTTCTGCAGGTCTTGCTGCGACTCCACCGAGCCCTCGAGGAAGATGGTGGAGCCGACCACGTTGGCCGCCACGTTCTTCAGGCCGGCCTTCTGGAAGG
The DNA here is from genome assembly GCA_009885595.1 of Myxococcales bacterium. Taxonomy (GTDB): domain Bacteria; phylum Myxococcota; class Myxococcia; order Myxococcales; family Myxococcaceae; genus Archangium_A. The sequence continues at coordinate 6,642 of VFKJ01001113.1, forward strand.
CGGCGTTCAAGTTCTGCGCGACCAGCTTCTTCGCGTTGGGGGCGATCTTCACGAAGCTCTTCACGTTGCCGTAGAGCCCGACCACCTGGTCGATGCGATCGGCGTCGGCCTGGGTGTACGCCTGACCGTCGAGATAGATGCGGTCGCCGACCATGCGCACGTTGACGCCTTCGATCTCGCCCAGCAGCTTCTTGATCTCGGAGATGATCTCGTTGGGGTCCTGCTTGCGCACGGACACCAGGTAGCTGACGCGCTGGCCAGAGGTCTTCCAGACGAGCAGCGTCGTCTTGCCCTCGGCCGAGCCGATGATCAGCAGCTGGTTGTTCCCGATCGTCTTGACGTCAGCGACGTTGGGATCGCCGATGGCGACGCGCTGAATGCCGGGCACGGTGAGCACCTTCTGCGTGCCGACGCCCAGGGCGATGTTGCCGCCGTCCTGCGACGCCGCAGGAAGAGCGAGCACCACCGCGAGCACTGCCACACTGCGGATCAGACCCGAGCGCATCGGCCCCACTTCGCGCATCGTCAACTCCCCTGAAGAAAAATGCGTTTCTCAGTCCCACCACATCGCCCAGAGACTTCCGAGGGCGATCGCCACACCGTACGGGATGTGCCTCTCCTGCGTGTTGGCGCCCGGTTTCCCGGTCTTTCGCGACAGCACGCCGCGCACCGTATCAGACAGCGCGCCCGCCCAGAGCAAAGACACGATGGCCTGAAAGGAGCCGGCCACGCTCACGAACACCAGGCCGGCGAGGGTCAAGGGCATTCCGAGCGCGGCGCCCATCACGCCGGCGAGCTTCACGTCGCCCCAGCCCATGCCCTTCTTCGAGAGGGCGAAGGCGCCGAACCACACCACCGCGGCGCCCAGCCCCGCGAGGCCCGAGAGCAGGCCGGTGGTGAGCTCGCCCACGCCTTCCAGAGCGAAGCGCGCGGCCAGGCACACGGCCATCGCGGGGTAGGTGAGGAGATCGGGGATCTTCCGGCGGGCGACGTCGGTGACCGCGCCGAGGAGGCACGTCACCACCAGCACCGTGAAGAGGACCTGCTTGAGGGGCACGGAAGTTCGTTCTAGCGGTAGACGAACTTCACCTTCTCGGAGCAGATGAAGTACTCGTCGCCGTCTTCGATCTTGCGGCGCTTGATTCGCTGCTTGTTGAACCAGGTGCCGTTCGACGAGCCGAGATCTTCGAGGAAGAACTCACCCGCGTCGCGCACGATCACCGCGTGCTCGCGGGAGACCTTGCCCGAGTTGATGACGAAGTCGCAGTGCTTGCCGCGCCCGATGACGAAGCGTTCCTTGGCGATGCGGTCGAGCTCTCCGCCCTCGAGCATCATGTAGAGCGCGGGGGCGCCCCCGGCCTCGCCGCCCATGTCGACGTCGACTTCCCCGTCGCCGCCGTCATCGCTCTGATCGATCGATTGATCGGGAGGCGGGTTGTTCTGGTTGTTCTTCGACTTGATCAGCCGCTCGAGCTCGGCGGCGGTCTCCAGCACGCGCTCCTGCACCTCGCGCCTGACCGGATCATCGTCCATCGCGCCGCCACCCGACGGTGGCTGCTGCACCGGCTTGAGCATCGGCGGTGCGCCGCCCGGGGCTGCGCGGGGAGGAGGCGCAGCACGCGCGGCTGGGGCCGCCGCTGCCTTCACGGGAGTTCCACCTGCGACGCTCGCTCCAGCGGCGGAGTCGAGGAAGCCGTTGAGGCGGGCGAACATGAACATCGCCTGGTTGATGAGCGCATCCCGATCGCTCCCCATCTGTGACGCCATCTCTTCGAAGGCGCCCCAGATGTGATCGGCGATCTGCACTTTGCGCGCGGGCCGGCTGCTCGGATCCATCATTGGGGTAACTGTCTCACCCTTCAGGGCTGCGGGGATGACTCAACGATACCAGCCATTTCGGACACCACCAAACTACCGCCAGCAAATCGCCTGTTCGTCAGACCCGACCTGGCCTCGGGCTGCCCTCTTGAGGGGGATCTCGAAGATGCTGTTTCCGGACGGGACCACCCCGAACGCGGTCCAGGTGAACTGGATGTCGGCGCTGTTCGCGACGCTGCTCGGGAGTTCCGCCATCACCAGGTTTCCCATCACCACCTGCCCCGGGAGCAGGCCGTAGCAGTTGCTCCCCAGGCTCGCGGTATTCAGGGACAACTCGTAGGGAGACATGTGGCCCAGCACCTGGAAGGTGGTGAAGACGCCCTCGAACAGCTGCTCGGGCGCGAACTGGGCCTGGGTCGGGATCTGGACCGTGAGGGCGGTGCGGGAAGCGATCACGTCGGCGGTGATGAGCACATGGGGGCGGCTGTACGTCATCGTCTCACCCAGCCCCCATCGGCCCAGGTAGCCCTCGGCGTCGGCGGCGACCACCATGGGCTTGGTGCCGGCGGCGCGCACCGAGAAGAGCGCCCTGCCCTCGCAGCCGGCCGGGACAGCGGCGACCTCGATGAAGCCGGTGCCGATGGTGGCGATCAGGCTGCGGCCACATTCCAGGGTGTCGGCGCCCCCGAAGCGCACCACGTCACCGACCTGCGCGCGCACCTCGTAGCCGCCGGTGGACAGCCGCACGCCCTCGGCCGCGGAGGTCGGCA
>VFKJ01000506.1 GCA_009885595.1 Myxococcales bacterium
ACCAGCCGGCGCTCGCCGCTGACCGAGTCGACCACCTCGACCTGGCCTTCAAAGACCGCCAACGTCACCTCGGCGCCGACGCGGGTGACGGAGAAGAGCGCGTCGGAAGCGATCATCCGTCGCGAGGCGGCGAGCACCTCGATGGGGCTGCCCACCCGCGCGACGATCTCGCCCGCGCCCAGGGTGAGCGACGCCGGGCCGCCCAGCGAGAGCGAGCCCTCGGCGGAGAGGGCCCACGCCACCTCGGCCTCGGGTGCCAGCAGCAGCGACTGGGCGGACAGCGCCGAGCCCGCGGCCGCCACGTCTCCAGCCAGGAGCGGGTGCCAGGTCGAATCACCCTCGCGCAGCTGCGCCTCTTGCGACGCGCGCAGCACCGTGAGCGGGTGAAAGGGGGCGGTGGCCATCGCCACCGGGGGCGTCTTGATCTTCACCACCCCGGGCAGCCCGTCACTGGTGACCACCACCAGCGCGAGCGCCACGGTCGCCAAGGCGCCGCCGGCCCACCACAACCACCGCCACGCAGAGGGAGAGGCCTCGCCGGCGTTGACCGCTTCTTCCAGGCGCGCTTCCACCCGGCGAAAGGCCAGGTCGGAGAGCGTGTACGGCTTCATTCCCGCCAGCAGGCGCTGACGACCCTTCGCCCGGCGCAGGTGCCCCTGGCACTCGCTGCAGGAAGAGAGGTGCTGCGCCGCCTCGGCGGAAGGCGTTCCCCGCGCGGCCGCTTCGATCACGTCGGGCTCGAGGTGCGTCATGACGCATCACCGGGGAAGAAGTCAGCCAGCGCGGGATCGTCCTTCGCGAGCGCCTCGAGCTCACGCCGCGCGTAGAACAGCCGCGTGCGCACGGTGAGGATGTTGGTGTCGAGGACCTCTGCGATGCGCTGCGCCTCGACCCCCTGGAGATCGTGCATCACCAGCACCGCGCGCTTCTTGGGCGAGAGCTTCTCCAGCAGCGCCTCGACCCGCACCTGCCGTTCGGCGGAGAGCGAGACGGCGTCGGGGGTCGGCCGCTCGTCGGCCTGGTCAGGCACGTCTTCCACGATGTCCAGGCGGCTGCGGGTGTGCTTGCGCCGCGCCTTCATCGCCACGTGCACGGTGAGCCGGTAGAGCCAGGTGGTGAAGGCGCTCTTGCCCTCGAACCGCTTGATGCTCTTGAACACCTCGATGAAGACGTCCTGCAGCACGTCCTCGAGGTCTGAGCGGGGCACCAGGAAAGCCAGCTGGCGGCTCACCTGCCGGTGATGCAGCGCGTAGAGCTCGCGAAACGCGGTGACGTCGCCCCCACGAGCGCGCTCGACGGCATCAGCGCGGGCAGCAGAGGTGCTCACTGGCGCGCGCTGTAGCCCCCTGCTCTGCCAGCTGTAAAGCGAGAGCTCCATTGCCCCGTGAGTGCCAGCCAGGGGCCCTGCCATTCAGCAAGGAGAGGCGAGGAAAGTGGACGCCCAGCGACACGGAAAACCAGCCTCTTCCCGGGGGTTGGCCGCGTGGTACAGGCCGGTGGCGTGGAGCGGATGCTCGACATGGCCGGCGCCGTCTTCTTCCGGATTCGCAGCTTTGCGCCGCTGCCGGTCATCTTCGTCGTCCTCACCCAGGCCTGGCGCTCGCACGTGCACCCCGGACCCGGAGGGGCTGCGGTCGACCACCTGCTCAACACCGTCGGCCTTTCGCTGTGCGGCCTGGGCGCCCTCATCCGCTTCGTGACGGTGGGCTTCATTCCCGCCGGCACCAGCTCGACGTCGCGGCAGCTCAGCTCGCACGCCCTCAACACCGAGGGCCCCTACGCGGTCGTCCGTCACCCGTTGTACCTGGGCAACCTGTTCATCACGGTGGGCCTGCTGTGCATCGCGCACGAGCCGTGGGCGTGGACCCTGGGGTTTGGTTACTTCCTCGTCAGCCACGCCTTCATCATCCGCGCGGAGGAGCGCCTGCTGCGCCGCACCTTCGGCGCGCCGTATGACGAGTGGGCGGCCCGGGTGCCGGGGTGGCTGCCGAGAGTCTCCGCGCTTCGTTCGCTCCAGGGGCCCTTCGGGTGGAAGCGCGCCCTTCAGCGCGAGGTGAACCCGCTGGTGGGCTGGGGCATGGGCGCGACGCTGCTGTTGATGTGGGAATCGTTCGCGCGCACGGAGCTCACCTCGGCGCTCGGGACCACCGGCCTGCGCGTGCTGGCGGGCTTCCTGGTGCTGCTGATCGCCAACAAGGTGTGGAAGAAGTGGAGCCGCGCATGAGCCGGAAAGAAGACGTCGAACGCTCCTTCGAAGGCCAGGAGGTGCTGCAGAAGCTGCTGACCCAGTCAGGCTCGCTGGCCGACGTGGACGACGTGGCGGAGGCCTTCAAGAAGGCGGTGAAGCAGAACGTGCCCGCGCCGGTGGTCATCTCGGCCTTGTGGGAAGACGAGCCGCGCTTCAATTCGGCTGACGAGGCGGCCCAGCTCTTCGGCAACCTGCTCGGCCTCTACGAGTTGGTCGCCAGCGGCGCGACGGTGGATCTCCAGGCGCGCGGCGTCAAAGTCAAACGCGAGAAGGCGCCCAGGCCCGAGCCCTTCGGTGCCGAGGAGCCCGACGACGCCTTCATCGAAGCCGCGTGGCGCTACTTCGACGACTTCCCCAAGGAACGGCAACGCTTCGAGCACGCCTTCGAGAACCGGCAGGACCCGCTGGTGTCCTGGCTCGACGCCTCGGGCCTCGACGACGCGGGCTTTGGGCTGGCCCGTCACCTGGTCGGTGAGGTGTTCGCGATGCTCGAGCTGGGCGGGCGCGAAGTGCAGACCATCGAGGACGAGCTGATCCCCGCCGAGGCGACGCTGGAAGCGCTGCCCAAGGCCCTCTCGGACTGGATCGAGGAGAGCCTCTTCGAGGCGACGTCCGACGAGGCCCAGCCGCTTCCCGAGAAGCAAGGAGAACGGGTGCGTGAGGTGGTGGCGCGCGCTTCGGTGGCGATGTGGAAGTCAGCCGGGCATGATTGACGGGGTACACGGCAGGTGAACGGCGGTAGAGTTCATTTCGGCCGGTCCCGTGCGCAGTCGAGGGACCCCTCGCCCCGCGCTCGCCTGAGCCTTCTCTTGGAGCACTGATGTCCCCAAAAGACGACGACAGCAGTGGATTTACCGGCAAGCGGAAGAAGTCGTTCCGTGAGCTCGACGCCCAGCGCGGCAAGTCGAAGTACCACTCCCGCCAGGACGACCCGAATCAGCAGCGCATCGAGCGCAGCGCCAGCTACGAGAAGTACAAGAAGGCCGCTGACTCGCTCTTCACCGGCGGAGCGCTGCCCGAGGGCCTCGCCGCCACCTTCGATCCGGAGGGCAAGAAGAAGGAACACAAGGCCGCCCTCCAGCGCATCATCGAGGCGCCCGATCGCAAGGCGTGGGCGCTGCTCGTGACCGAGTTCGTGGAGAAGTACGACCTGGTCGACGACCCCTTCTTCCTCGACTCGCTGCTCGATCACCCCAAGGACCGCATCGTCGACAAGGCGCTGGCGCGGCTGGAGCTGCTGGCCGAAGACGGGCGGCTGATTCGGGAAAAAGCGCCCCGCTCCCTCGAGCAGCGGCTCAAGACGCAGGAAATGACGAACCTCGACTCCGACGTCCAGGCCCGGGCCAAGACCCTGCGCACGAAGTTGTTCTGAATTCAGGGAGCAGAGGTCCGTCAGCAGCGCGCCTGCCGCTCCCGGCAGTGCACCAACCCCGTGGAGAACCACCCCATGAAGAAGCTCGTCCTCGCCGCCGTGGCCTCGATGTCGCTGTCCGCGTTTGCCGCTGAGCCCCCGGCCGCTGCCGCCCCGCCGCCGGTCAAGAACGCCGCCGCTGCCGCGCCCGCGCCCGCGCCCGCCAAGGTCGAAGTGAAGAAGGACGAGAAGAAGGAAGAGAAGAAGGAAGCGCTGGCGGGTACCTCGGTGGCCGCCGAGCCGACGCCTGCCGCGGCTGCGGTCGCCGCCACCCCCGAGGTGAAGAAGGAAGACGCGAAGGCCCTCAAGGTGAAGAAGCCCGCGCCCGTGATGAAGAAGTAACCCAGGCACCGCCAGTCCACGTGAGCGGCGTCGACCTGCAACGGGTCGACGCCGTTCGTGCTTTTCGGCTAACTCGCGGCGCATGCACGTGGTCATCACCGGAGCGTCCAGCGGCATCGGCGACGCGGTGGAAGAGAAGGAGCCGCGCATCATCTACCCCTTCATGAACGCCCTGGGCCGGCACTTCCCGGCGCTCACCCGGGTGGTGCTCGACGCCTTCACCCCGAAGATCCGCCGCGAGGACTGAAGGACACCTCTCCCTGCGACGGCGGGGAGAGGTCGGCGCGCAGCGCCGGG
>VFKJ01001040.1 GCA_009885595.1 Myxococcales bacterium
CGCACCAGGCTCAGCTCAGGGTGCGCAGCCAGCGCGGCGTCGACCACGTCTTCGTTCTCTTCCCGGGTGAACGTGCAGGTCGCATAGACGAGGCGTCCACCGGGCGCGAGGTGGCGCAGGCCGGTGGTGATCAACGCGCGCTGGATGGGCGGCATCGTGGTCACCAGCGCGGGGTCGAGCCGCCAGCGGAGATCCGGCCCCCGCCGCAGCGCACCGAACTCGGAGCACGGTGCGTCGACGAGCACGCGTGACACGCGCAGCGACTCGGGCGCTTCCTTGCCGTGAATGAGCACGCGCGCGTTGGCCCTGGCCGCGCGCGTTCGCAGTCGCTCGAGGCGAGGGAGATCGAGATCGGTGGCGTGCACCTTCCCCTCCCCTCCCACGATGGCCGCGAGCTGGAGCGACTTGCCGCCGGCCCCTGCGCAGAGATCGAGCACCTCGTCACCGGGGTGGGCATCGACGAGCTCGCCGAGGAGCTGGCTGCCTTCGTCCTGCACCTCGAAGCGGCCGAGCAGTTCGGGCCCGAGGCCGAGGAGATTCGGTCGCGGGGTGAGCACGATGAGCGCCTTCGACGCCCAGCGGCCGGGCGTGCTTTCGACGCCGAGCGCGGCGAGCTGTTCCTGGAGCTCGCGTCGATCTCCACGAGCGCGCAGGCACACGGGGCCGGGCCGATCGAGCGCATCGGCCAGCGCGGGGACCTCGTCGCCGAAGCGCGCCTCGAGGTGCTCGCCTATCCAATCGGGGAAGGAGTAGCGGTCTCTCCACGCGGTGGGCGTGGGGGCGAGGGCGGGCAACTCGACGCCGAGAGCCTGGGGCGCGCCCTCGAATTGGCCGAGCTCGCGGGCGAGGATCGCCAGCAACTGCAGGGCCCCCCGTTCCTTAGGAGCGGAGTCGAGGGAGCCATCGAGTTGGCAACGGAGGCGCCGTCGCCAGAGCCCGACGCCGAAGAGTGACTCGGCACAGACGGTGCGTTGTTCGGCGGAGAAGTCCCGGTGCGCGCGCAGCAGCTTGTCGAGCGCGCGTTCGGCGGGTTGCCCGGAGAGGATGGCCTCGAGCGCGGGCGCGAGGAGGGGCCCCAGCCCTTCGAGCGCGCGCCAGGGGATGGTGGTGAGGCGGTGCTCGGAGTCAGTCGGCACGGCCGAGCGCCCTGCGAAGGTTGGCTCGCGCGGCGGCGTCGAGGCGGGTGTGGAAGAGATCGCTGTGGAAGATGCGATCGGCCTCGAGCAGGTGGCGCAGGAAGCGCTTGCGGTTGAAGCGGTAGAGGATCTTCGGGACCTCGCGGTACTCCTCGGCGATGGCGGCGTCGTACGCCTCGAACTGCGCGGCGGGCGCTCCGAGGATCGCCATGTCGCAGTCGAGGAAGTGGCGCTCGTCGGGGTCGAGCTTTTCGCGGCTGACCTTGCCGTGCCTGGCGGTGAGCTCGATGAGGTGGCGCACCCGCGCGGCGTCGATGGACTCACCGGCGAGGAAAGTGTCGATCGCCTGGGCGGCGAGGTCGGCGCTCTTCGTTTCGTTGTCGCTCTTGCCCGCGAGGTAGACGCCGTCGTGGAAGAGGATCGCGAGGTACACCTCGCGCGGGTGTTGCCACGAGGGGACGGTGGCGTAGTGACGCAGCACTTCCTGGACGTGGGTGAACGAGTGGTACGCGCGCGGAGGGTGGGCGTAGGCCGCGATCACCGAGCGCAGCAGGCCTTCAGGAATCGCGAATGGGGGATCTGTCAGTGTTGACATGAAGGGGTCGTCCAATCTAGAAGGCGCGGCCGTAAGCACCCCATATTCCTTGATAGCTCAGCTGGTAGAGCAGGCGACTGTTAATCGCCGGGTCGTAGGTTCGAGTCCTACTCAGGGAGCA
>VFKJ01001052.1 GCA_009885595.1 Myxococcales bacterium
CCACCTTCACGGCGTCGCCTTCCAGCACCCGCCAGCTCAGGTTCGGCGAGTCCCACCGGCCCTCGGAGAGGAGCGCCTCGGCCGCGTGCTTCCACGGCTGCAGGAAGGGGAAGCCTTCCGGATCGCGCAGCGCCAGCCGCAGCGGCGTGAGATCGATCTCCAGCGAGACGATCTCCAGCGGGCGCTTGCGCAGCGCGCCCATCTTCTCCGCCCGGGTGAGCGCGGCGACGGCGTTGGTACCCGCGCCTAAGCCCACGTCGAGCACCCGCAGCGGATCTTCCGAGGGAAGCGAGAGCCGCTTCTCGAGCTCGAGCTGATCCACGTAGAGCCGGTTCGCCTCTTCCCACGGCCCGACGGGATGCATGATCTCCCCGTGCCCCGTGTGGCGCACCGCGCGGAACCCCGTGCGCGTGGTGACCAACTCGAAGACGCCGTCCTTCAGGCCGGTAGCGCGGTACATGCCCTTCTTCGGAGCGAGCACCTCGCGCAGCGCCGCGTATTCCTGCGCCCAGCGGCCCTCGACGATCGCCTCGCGCATGCGGCGCATCAGCGCCTGGTAGTGCCAGAGGTTGTGAATCGAGAGCAGCCGCGAGGCGAGGTAGTGGTTTCCGTGCGCGAGGTGCCGCAGGTAGCTGCGCGTGTAGCGCTTGCACACCGGGCACAGGCAGGTCGCGTCGAGCGGCTCGTCGCCGAGGCGGTACTCGTTGCGGCTCATGCGCAACATGCCCTCGAAGGTGTACGCGTAGCCCTGCTGCGCCATCTTCGGCGGCACGATGCAGTCGAACATGTCGACGCCCGCGTTGACCGCCTCCACCAGGTCGATCGGCGTGCCCACGCCCATCAGGTAGCGCGGCCGATCCGCCGGCAGCAGCGGCGCGGTGTGCTGCGTCATCGTGTAGAGCAGCTCGCGCGACTCACCCACCGCCAGGCCGCCGATGGCGAACCCGTCGAAGGGATGCTCGGTCAGGAAGCCCGCGCTCGCCGTGCGCAGCTCGGGGAACACCCCGCCCTGCACGATCGCAAACAGCGCCTGCCCGGTGTCCTTCGCGTCACGCTCGGCCAGGGACCGGAGCGCCCAGCGGTGCGTGCGCTCCATCGCCTCGCGGGTGGCAGGCTCGGCTGACGTCGAAGGAATGCAGACGTCGAGCACCATCATGATGTCCGAGCCGATCGCCTGCTGCGTCTGGATGCTGGTCTCGGGCGAGAGCAGGTGCGCGTGGTTGTCGTACGGGCTGCGAAAGTGCGCGCCCTTCTCCCCGATCTCCCGCGAGCCGGGCAGGCTGAAGATCTGGAAGCCGCCGGAGTCCGTGAGCACCCCGCCGTTCCACTGCATGTAGCGGTGCACGTCGCCAAACCGCTTGAAGACCTCCACCCCCGGCCGGAGGAGCAGGTGGTAGGTGTTGGACAGACAGATGGTGGCGCCCGACTCGGCGACCTCGTCCATCGTCAGGCCGCGCACGTGGGCGTGGGTCGCCACCGGCATGAAGGTCGGCAGCATGGTGGCGCCGCGGCGGGTGTGGAGCACGCCGGCCCTCGCCCCTGACGGAGCGGTGGCCTGCACTTCGAGACGGATCGGCGAACGCATGGAGGGCGGCCTCTAGCCTTGAAGCGGCCCCCGTGTCTCCCCCCGGTCAGCCGGAGCGAAGCCACGGCGCAGCGACCACGCCAGAAAGGCGAGCAGGCCACCTTTCGAGGGTACGATGCGCCCCATGTCCGAATCACGAAGACGGGCCGACGTGAGCAGTCGCGCCACTGCTCCGGACGCCTGGGACGCAGGGCTGCACGCGGAGAGCGAAGCGGGGCCGATCGACGTCGGGCTCTGCGTCGAGCCGAGCGCCGTGGGGCTGATCGTCGACGCGCCCGGCATCGGGCAGATCAAGCTGGCGTTCGATCTGCAGGCCGACGGCACCACCCGCCTCGCGCGCGCCAGCCGCCGGCTCAGCGACGGCCGCGACGCCACCCTGGTGGCGATCGACGAGGCGAAGGTGCTGCAGCTCGAGGGCGCGCTGGCCCGGCTGCAGAAGACCCACGAGGAGCTCACCGGCACCCTCGTCACCGAGCGCGACGAGGCCCGTGATCGCGCAGCCGTGCTCTCGGAGGATCGCAAGGAGCTCGCAGCCGAGCTCGAGTCGGTGCGCCAGCAGCTCAGCTCGATCACCGCCGATCTCACGACGGAGAAGGAAGGTCGTCTCGACCTGCTCGCCGAGCGCGAGAAGGCGCGCGAGCAGCTGGCCGACCTCACGACTGAGCGCGACGACGCGCGCGCGCGCCTCGCCGTCCTCGAGGAGAGCGCGCGGCAGGAAGCCGAGGCCCGCGAACAGGCCAACGCCACCGCCCGCGCTGAGCTGCAGCGCGTCACCGGCGAGCTGGAGAGCCTGCGAAGTGCCTCAGGGGATGCCGGAACCGCGCAGGCCCAGCTCTCAGAGGACGTGGCGGAGGCCAGGTCCAGGATCACCGGGCTGCAGAGCGAACTCGACACCCTCCGCTCGGGATCCGCCGAGCAGGCAAGCCAACTCGAGACGCTCCGCGCCGGCGCCGCTGAGCAGAGCCAGCTCGCTGCCGAGCTCGAAACGGCCAGGTCAGAGCTCGACACGCTGCGCGCCGCGTCCGCCGAGCAGACCCGGCTCGCCGCCGAGCTCGCGCGCCGGGAAGAGTCCCTGAGTAAGGCCGTCGCGCGGGGCGACGCGCTCCAGTCGCAGCTCGCCGCCGCCGAGGCGCGCATGGGCGCCGAGTCTTCCGCGACGAAGGAAGCCCGCGAGGTGGCGCTCAAGCTCAAGGCCCAGGCCGCCCAGCTCCAGGCCGAGCGTGACGAAGCCCGCACCCTCGCCCGCCAGCTCCACGCGAAGCTGGGCGCGCCGAAGAAGGGCGAGAGCGACGAGCTGCGCGCCGCCCTCGACGCCGAGCGGCAGATCGCCGCCAACCTCGTCAGCGAGCGCGAGCAGCTCGACCTGCGCATCGAGGCGCTCGGCCGCATGATCGATCAGGAACGAGACAAGCGCGCCCGGGCGCTCTCTGAGCGCGACGAGTGGCAGCTGCGTTTCAAGGCGCTCGCCAAGGGCAACGCCGACGTCCCGCAGCCGCTCGACTTCTCCCGCGAGGAGACGCGCAGCTACGCGCTCGAACGCGCCACCCTGCCCGAGACGCCCGCCGCGCGCGCCGAGGCGCCCACCGACCCGAACATCAAGAAGAAGGGAACCTGAGTGCGCTTCCTGTCTGCCCTGCTGCTGCTCTCCTCGCTGGCCTTCGCTGAAGACTTCGCCTCCTGGGAAGAGCGCTACCAGTTCGACTGCAACGGCCCCTTCGAGCACTTCTCCCCGGCCGAGGTGAAGGAGCGCGAGGGTTGGCGCTTCGAGCACACCGGCGGCACGGTGAAGGTGCGCCGCCTCGCGCCGCGCGCCGGCAAGAAGCCGACTCTGGGCCTGCTCGCGGGCATCAAGGATCTCGAGCCCGAGACCCAGGCGATGCTCCAGGTCTTCCTCGCCAACTTCGAGAAGGCCGACGTCGACGCGATCGTCATCGGCGGCGACAGCAGCTCCGAGCCCGACGCGCTCGACCAGATCCTCGAGTACCTGGGCAAGGCCACCAACCGCCCCCTGCTGATCGTCGCGGGCAACATGGAACGGGGCGCCGCCCTCAACTACGCCATCTTGAAGCAGCGCAAGGCGGGCGCGACGCACCTGCTCAACCTCGACGTGATCCGCCGCTACGACGGCGACGGCGTCGACGTGTTGGGCCTGGGCGGCTACCACGACAAGGCCTACCTGCACCTCGCGGGCGGCTGCATCTACAAGGACAAGGACGTCGAGGCCCTCGAGCGCGCCGCCGCCGCTTCCGACGACCCGGTGGTGCTGCTCACCCACGGCCCCCCGCGCCAACACGGCCAGCAGGCCCTCGACTACGTGCCCGGCGCCGACAACGTGGGCGATCCCCAGCTCAAGGAACTGATCGCCAGGGCGAAGATCCCCTTCGGAATCCACGGGCACATCCTCGAGGCGGCCGGCCGGGGCACCGATGCCAGCGGCAAGCCGCTCCCGCCCAGGAAGCTGCACCCCGCCCTCTTCGTGAACCAGGGCTCCGCCAACCCGCTGCCCTGGAAACTCAACGACGGCTCCACCAGCTACGGGCTGGCCGCGCTGATGACCATCGACGGCAAGAAGGCCTCGTACGAGATCATCCGCGGGGTGAAGCCGAAGAACTGAGCGCCTCATGTTCACCAACACGTATGGCCCCTGGGCCGTGGTCGCCGGCGCGTCCGAGGGCATGGGCGCGCAGTTCGCAAGCCAGCTCTCGGCGCGCGGGCTCAAGGTGGTGCTGATCGCGCGGCGAGAGCAGGTGCTCAAAGAGCTCGCCGCGACGCTGAGCGGTGAGGCCAGGTGCCTCGCGCTCGATCTCGCCTCGCCCGACGCCGCCGCGCGCATCGCCGACTTCACCCGCGAGCTCGACGTGGGGCTGGTCGTCTACAACGCCGCCCTCTCGCCCATCGGCCCCTTCGTGGAGCAGTCGCTCGAAAACAACCTCCGCGCCATCGACGTGAACGTGAAGACGCCCACCGCGCTCGCGCACCACTTCCTGCCGCGGCTGGTCAAGCGAGGAAAGGGCGGGCTGGTGCTGCTCTCCTCCCTCACGGCCTTCCAGGGCTCGCCTTACGTCTCCACCTACGGCGCGACCAAGTCGTACAACCTCTCGCTGGCCGAGGGCCTGTGGGCCGAGCTGCGCGGCACGGGGGTGGACGTGCTCTCGGTGTGCGCGGGGGCCACCGCCACGCCCAACCTGCTCAAGTCAGTCAAGCAGGCGCCCCCGGGCATGCAGCAGCCCGAAGAGGTGGTGCGGGAAGCGCTGGACGCTCTGGGCCGCGGGCCGGTCCTCATTCCCGGGCGCTTCAATCGCTTCGCTTCGTTCCTGATGCGCCGACTTTTGCCCCGGCGTTCCACCATTCAAATCATGGCTGCTCAGACGCGGAAGCTGCAGCTTCCACCATGATTCCACACGGCCTGCTGCTGCTCCTGCTCCACGCGCCCCCGCAGTACGCCAGGGTCGAGGAGGCGGACGGCGTGCTGGTCGAAGCCCGCCCCGTCGCAGGGTCCAGCCTGGTCGAGCTGCGGCTGACGACCAGCACCCGCAAGTCGCCCGACTCGTTGTGCGACGCGGCGTTCGGCAACGGAAAGCTGGATCCCGAAGAGCCCGATCTGAAGTCGCGCCAGGTGCTCTTCGAGAGCGCCGACGAGCGGGTCACCTACGATCAGGTCGCCCCGCCGGTGGTGAACGCCCGCGACTACGCCGCCCGGGTGAAGCGGGTGCGTTCGGGCACCGCCTGCCGGGTGACCTTCGAAGCGGCGAACGAGGTGGCGCCTTCCAAGCCCGCCGGCTGGGTGCGCATCAGCAAGCTGCACGGGGAGTGGATGTTCGAGCGCGTCGCCGACGGGACGACCCGGGTGACCTACGTGGTGTTCGCCGACCCCGGCGGCTCCGTCCCCACGTTCATGGTCGAGGGGAGCCGCCGGAAGATCGCGCTGCGCTGGATGAAGATGATCCTCGCGCGCGGCAGGGAGTGACTCTCAGAGCCCGTCTTCGGGCTCCTCGCCCTTCTTGGCGGGAGCGGGGGCAGGCGCCGCGGGCTTGGGCGCGGGAGCAGCCGCCGGCGCCGGCGCAGGCGGCTTCTTGGCCTCGGCCTTCGGCTCTTCCTTCTTCTCCACCGCGGGAGGGGCCTTGCCGTCGCCCTTGGGAGGCCCCTTGGCGTCCTCCTTCTGCTTCTGGAACTCAGCCTCCTTCAGCTTCTTCTCTTCCTCGGCGGCGGCGGCCTCCTGCTTCTTCATCTCCTCTTCCATCTTCGCGGCCTCGGCGGCGATGCGCTTGTCTTCCTCGCGCCTCGCGATGGCGGCTTCCTGCTCGGCGATCAGCGTGTGCACCGGGTGATCACCCGCCACCGACTCGCCCTTGCGCGCGAGGTAGGTCTTGAACAACTGGATCGCCTTCTCGGGGTCGCCCTTGATGCCGATGATGATGCCGCGGTTGAGGTACAGCTCAGGCATCTCGGCGTTGAGCTTCTGCACCTCGTCGTAGGTGGCCATCGCCTTGTCCAACTGGCCCATGCCCTTGTACGCGACGCCCAGGTTCAGCAGCGCGTCGACGTTCTTGCCGTTGGACTGCAGGATGTGGCGCAGGTGCTCCTCGGCGCTGTGGTAGTCCTCCTTCTCGAAGGCGATCGTGCAGAGCTGGTAGTGCGCCGGGAGGAAGTCGGCCCGCGCCTCCACCGCCTTCTTGAACTGGGCGCGCGCCTTGACCGGGTCCTTCTCGGCCATGTTCATCAACCCCAGCGTGTAGAAAATCTCCGGGTCGGAGTCGTCGAGCTTGCTGGCGCGCAGCGCGATCAGCCGCGCCAGCGAGAACTGCTTCTGCTCGTAATAGACCTGCATCATCGTCTTGTAGGCCTGCAGGGTCTTGGGATCGCGGAACAGCGCCTCGCGTGACAGCTCGATGGCCCGGTCCAGCTCACCCTTGCGACGCGCGATCTCCGCCAGGCGCGCGCGGCTGCCGGCGTCGTCCGGGTAGTTGTTCAGGATGTCGGTGTAGATGCGGGTGGCGCCCGCTTCGTCGCCGTTGTTCTGCGCGATCACCCCGAGGTTCTCGGCGGCCTGGCGCAGGGTGGGCTTCTTCGAGAGCGCTTCCTTGTAGAGGGCCACGGCGTCCTTCACCTTGCCCTGGCGATCGGCCAGCACCCCGAGGTTGTAGGTGGCCTCGGCGAGGTTGGGATCGGCGTCGGAGGCCGCCCGGAAGCGCTTCTCCAGCCCGGGATAGTCGATCTTCCCGCTCTTCTTCTGCTGCTCGTACGTCTTGAGGGCCTCGTCGAAGATCAGCTTCGCCTTGGTGGAGATCTGCGGGACGACCTCGCCCTGCACGGCTCCGTTGCCCGAGGTCTGCTGCACCTTCGGGCCCGCGAGCCCGGACTTGCCCACCCCTTCGTTGCTCGAGCTCCCGGTGGTCACACAGCCGGTGAACGCCAGACCAACTGAGACTGCTGCTGCAAGAATTCGGGTCTTCACAGGGTGTCCTCCGGCTCATCGCTGGGATCTTTGCCCTTGGGGGCCGGGGTGGGAGCGGGCTGCGGCGCGGGATCCTGCTTCTTGGCCACCTCCTTCTTGGGAGAGGGCGCGGGGCCCGAGAGATCGACCTCCGGCATGGTGTCCTCCACGTCGCGCGAGCCGACCTCGCGGGCGTTGTTGCGCAGCTCCTGCGACTTCTCGGGCGAGATGGTGGGCACCGCCTGGACCGAAGTGAGCACGTCGCCGCCGATCGAGATGCTCTTCTGGGTGGCCTGCTTCAGCTCCATCACGTCTTCGCGCATCTTCGGGAAGGCGTCGGGGCGGTACTTGTTCCGCAGCATCTCCAGCGCGGCGATGGTGCAGGGGTTGAAGACGTCGAGTTCCTGGCTCTTGGTCACCACCGCGGTGAAGGCCTCGGCGGCGTTCTTCTTCACCGGCTCAGCCTGCTGCTCGAACTGCGGCCGCAGCTCGATCAGCACCTCTTCCGGCAAGCCCTTGGGCACGGGGAAGTTGATCAGCTGGTCGGCGAGCTGATCGTACGCGAGGCCGATCTTGTGGAGCGCGCAGATGGCGGGGTCGGCCGACTTGAAGGCGACGGTCTTGGTGTACGCCTTCTGAATGTCGTTGAGCGCGTTGCTCTTGCTGGTGATGGAGGCCTTCAGCTCACCGACGTTCTGCAGCTTCGACCACTTCAGCTTCATGGCGCTGTACTTCTTCCAGTCGTCTTCGTTCTCCAGGAACGACGCCTTGGCCACGCCGTCGAGCGCGGTGATCTCGAGCGCCTCACGCTGCTTCTTGCCCAGCTTCTCGTAGTAGGCGGCGATGCGCAGGAAGACGCCCCGGGCGAGCTTGGCGTTCTTCAGCTTGGACTCGTAGATGTTGGCGATCCGGCCCTCGGCGGTGAGCACCTTGTTGGGATCCTTCACGTAGGTGCGCTCGTATTCCTCGAGGCCCTTCACCACCTTGGGCCAGGCGCCCATCTTCTCGTAGAGGTCCAGGATCGACTTCTCCACCGCCTCGACGTCTTTCGACTTGGGCCACAGCTCGAGGTACTTCTCGCGGTTCTTGAGCGCGGCCTTGTAGTTGCCTAAGCCCTCGCGGAAGACGCCGGCGTTGAAGAGCGCGTCTTGCGCCTTCTGCTCTTCCCACACCTGCTCGGGGCCTTCCTTCTCGCCCTTCTTCGCAGCGGCCTTGCCCTTCTTGGGCCCGCGGCTCTTCTCGTACTGGGCGGCGTAGTACTCGTAGTACTGCGAGGCGGGGTCGAAGTCGGCGATCGCCTCCTGCCCTTCGGCGAGCGCGAACACGTCGGCCGGCACGTACTGCGACTTGGGGTACTTCACGATGAACTGCTTGCGCAGCTCGATCGCCTTGTTGATCATCTTGGCGTTGAAATAGTTGATGGCGCCGTTGTGGAAGGCCTTCTCGCCCAGCTCTGACTTCGGCCACTCGGTCACGAAGGTCATGTAGGCCTCGGCGGCCTTGGCGTAGTCCTTCTTCGCCTCGAGCTGGTTGATCAGCTTGAAGGTCGACTGCTCGATCAGCTTCGCGAGCTCGATGCGGAACTGGCCCTGCGCCAGCTTGTCTTCCGCGTAGAACTTTCGCGCCCAGTCGTTGACCTTCTGCCAGTCGCCGATGAGGTTGTACGAGTCGAGCACCAGGTTGGCGGCCACTTCGCCGGCCTTGGAGCCGTCTTCGAACTTGTAGTCGGGGTGCTTGAGGGCGATCTCCGAGAGCCGCGCGGTCGCCTCGTCGAGGTGGTTGTAGTCGTAATAAATGCGGGCGGCCTTGTAGGCGATCTCGACCTTCTTCTCGCCCTTCTCGATGTACTTCAGGTAGTTGTTGCAGGCGTCGAGCAGGCTCTGCTTCGAGGGCGGAATGGTGAGCTTCTTGTTCGGGTCGGTGACCGCCTCGGGCTTGATCTTCCCTTCGGCCTCGTCCTTCTTCACCACCTCGGTCCACGCGAGGATCGCGTTGTAGCCGGAGTTGGCGAAGTACTTGCCGGGCTTGTCTTCCTTCTTCTCGCCGCCCTTCTTCACCTTCTCGATGTCGATGCCGAACACCGTCGTGTACTCGCCGGCGGCCTTCTCGTACTTGTTCAGGTTGTCGTTGAGGAGCTCGGCCCAGAAGAAGCGCAGGTCGTAGGCCTTGGGGCTCTTGGGGAAGAGCGTGAGGTAGTCGGCGTAGACGGCGTTGGCGAACTCGAAGGTCGCCTCGTCGCGCGTCTTGCGGCCTTCGTTGTGCCAGTCGACGGCGAGCTTGCTGATGGTGCGCTCCGAGAGCTCGCGCGCCTCGTCGAGGGCCTTCTTGTCCTTGTCCTCGAGCTTGGGGTTGCCCTTGGTGACGTCGTCCATGATCTTCACCAGGCGACGCACCTGCTGCACGGTCATCTGCTTGTTGCCCGCGCGCATGACGCAGTCGACGATGCGGGACTGGAAGCCGGGCGCCTCGGGCGAGGTGGGGCGATCCTTGATCAGCATGTCGTAGGCGAGCGCGGCTTCCTTGTCCTTGCCGTCTTCGTAGAAGAGGCCGGCCAGCTGCTTGAGCATGATGCGCAGCTCGTCGTCGGTGTCGGTGAGGCTCTTGAACTTGCTCTTCGCCTCGCCGGGAGTGCCGCCGCCGCGCGAGTACGCGCGCACGTAGTCGGTGCGGGCTTCCTTCGCGAGGCCGGCGCGGGAGCCCTTGGCGCCCTTCTTCCCTTCGACCGCTTCCTGCCCGGCGAACTTCGTGTAGAGCACCACGGCCTTGAACTGGTCCTGGGCCTTCTCGAAGTCCGACATGTTGAAGTAGCACCAGCCCTGCTTGTAGAGCGCGTACCCGTAGACCTGGTTCTCGGGGAATTTGGTGGCGTTCTTGTAGCCCTCGAGCGCCTTCTCCAGAGACTCCTTCTTCCCCCTCGAGCCGTTGAACCAGTACTCGCCGACGGCCAGGTAGGCGTCAGGCAGGTACTTCGACTTTTGGTACTTCGCGATCAGGCGGTTGTAGGCGACCAGGCCGCGCTTCTCGTCGTTCATTTCCATCAGGTTGAGGCCGAGGAAATAGAGGACCTCGTCGGTGCGCTCGAAGTCTTTGAACTCCTGGACGATGGTCGAATAGTTCGCGATGGCCTTCTGCGCGTAGGCCTTGGCCTGCTCGAGCAGCTCGGCCTTCTCCTTCTCCGCCTGCTCCATGCCCGCCTTGTCGTTGACGTTCATCGCGCGGATCTTGTCGTCGTCCTTCTTGTTGCCCTCGAAGGAGAAGAACTTCGACTCTTCCCAGTGGAGCTCGCCCAGGCGGAACAGCAGGCCGGGTCTCTCCTTCTTGTCGGGCGAGAGCTGGATGATCTTCTGCAGGTCGATGATCTGCTCGCGGCGCTTGGCGGCCACCTGCAGCTCGACGCCGGTGCGGAACTCGTCGTACTTCAGCGACGGAGCGTCATCGCGCTTCTCCTTCTTGCGCGTGATGTCGCCGGCCAGCGACTTGTCGGGGACGAGGCTCGACTCCTTCTTCTTGAGCTCGACTTCCTTGGCGGCCTTGCGATCAGCCGGGGCCTGGGCGGAAGCGACCAACGCGAACGTGACGACGGAAACGAAGACGGATCGGAGCATGAGTGTCCTGGTCAGAAGTCCTGGGGTGAAGCAGCGCGTGGCAGCGTTCAAACGCGAACCACGTTGCCAACCACGTTGATGCAGCAAGTGGTCAGGACTCCTTGGAAAAATCCCTTTGAGCGGGCCGAATCATCCCCTTGAGGCATCAGGGGCGTCAAGCAACGAGCGCACCCCGTTTAGCAGGTGGGCGAGCTGGCGGCGACCCAGATGCCGTGGCGCTGCAAACTGCACCCACCCTTCTCCCGGGAGTCACCGCGAGGCCCCCAGCTGCAGGCGCTCGAGCAGCCCCCGGGTGGCCACCGCCCGCGCCGCATCGGAGCCGACCTCCACCACCAGCTCCACCGAGGGGTCGCGCACGATCATCGACTGCAGCAACCACGTCTCCACCGCGGGCTCGACCACCACCCGGGTGCCGGTGCCGCAGGGGTAGACGTCGCTCGAGAGCGCCAACAGGCTGGCGACGTGCAGCTCCGTCGAGGGATCTTTGGCGCTCCTAGCGTCACACTTCACCGGGAGCAGGGCCTTCGGCTCGGCGGCGACGATCCGCCGGCCGGGCAAGCGGCGCAGCTCACCCCAGGCGAGCAGGTCGATCGGGCCCGGCGGCGTCCAGCGCACCTCCGCGGGCCTGGCGGCGCTCACCCGGGCGATCAGCGCTTCGTCGAGGGGTCCTTCGAGGGCCACCGCGACCCGACGAAAACGCCCGACCGCGCCCAGCGAAGCAGCGGTCACCCAGGCGCCGGCCGCGGGCAGCTTCGAGAACACCTGGGCGTCGTACGGCAGCAGCGGCGCGCGCAGCTGAACCCAGGCGACGTCGAAGCGGGCCACGTTCTCCACCGTGGAGGCGCGCAGGGTGTTGGTGCGCGTGCTCAGCCAGAGGGTGACCTGGGGGCGCGCGAGCTCACGCAGCCGATCGGGGTCGAGGCCTTCGTGCACTCGCACGTGCACTCGGGGGGTGGGGCCGACGAAGGCCTCCGGGGCGCCTCGCGGCAGCGGCCGCTGGTCCTGGCCGAAGGCGGCGCCGGCGGCGAGGGCCAGCAGGAGCGGAAGGCGGCTACTGGTTCTTCTCAATCCACTTCGCGAACGCATCGGTCTTCGAGGCCGCATCGATCTCCGCCTGCTCCCAGAGGTCGAGGCCGACCACCACCTGCTGGTTGGCGGCGAGCTCGACGAAGATCTTCTCCCACTCGTCGGAGCTCACTTCCTTCGGGCCCGGCACCTCGACCCGCGGGCCCTTCTTGGGCGCGGCCGCCTTGATCGACCTGGCGATCGCCGGCTGCGGCTTGACCCCGACCGCGCCTTCCACCACCCGCACGATCGACGCCTTTCGGCCCTTGCCACGCGCGCCCTTCACCAGGGCGTCGGCGTCGATGCGGAAGATGGTGCCGCGCACGCCGGCCACCGCGCGCTCGGTCGAGACCTCGAACTTGCCGCCGCCGATCGCCTTCTTCACCTTGGTCCACAACGAGCCTGCCTTGAGCAGCCCAGAGAAGCCGCTGCGCTCCTGGCCCTGGAACTCGGCCTCGGTGATCTCCAGCACGCTCGTGGGCGCCAGCATGATCACGCTGCCGTCGTTGAGCTCGAACTTGAGGTTGCCGGTCTTCACGCTCAGGGTGTCGCCCAGCTCGATGCTGCTGCCGTTCTCGAGCGCCTCGGCGGAGCCCCCTTTGGGCGTGCGGGTGGCCTCACCTTCGAGCGCCGCCACCTTTCCCACCTCGGCCAACGCGAGCGACGAGAGCAGCGACCCTGCGACGACGAGCAGCCTAGTCATGGCGTTCCCATTCCAGTTGAGAGGAGCGTGACGTTCATCATCACGCGGGTTCCATCTGTTTCCACCACGGTGTCCCACGGCAGATAGCCCACCTTCTTCACCTGCACCCGGTGGGCGCCCTTCGCCAACGAAAGCCCCCGCGGCTCGCCCTTGAAGTCGTCGCAGGTTCCCTGCGGTACGCCGTCGAGCTCGACCTCGGCGTCTTTGGGAATGCAGGACAGCACCAGCTCGCTCTTGGTGGTGACGCGCGCGGGCGGCAGCGTCCGGGCGCTCAACACGTTGGGCGTCTGCACGCACCCGGACAAGGCGAGCGCCCACACCGCGCTCCTCATTTGCCGACCTGGACCTCCAGGGCGTTGCCGGTGACCGAGACGATGTTCAGCTTCTTCTTCTTGAAGGTGGCCGCTTCGATCGCCTCGGCGAAGTCCTGCGAGTTGCCCAGGTACGTGACCCGGTAGGCGGCCTTGCCTCCCTTGAACTCCCCGGTGGCGGCCTCCTTGATGCCCTTGATGGCGGCGATGGCCTTGCCGAAGTCCTTCACCGCGCCGAAGTTCTCCAGGCCGCTCACCGTGACGTCGATGCGCTTGCCGTTGACGGACTGATCGCGCAGGTGCTCGAGGATCGCCTTGCGCATGGGGCCGACGATCTCCTCGCGGCGGTTCTTGATGAGGTCGAGGGCGCTGCGCTCGTAGGAGACCAGGGGCGCGGCGCTCCCCGGGTTCGCCACCAGCTTGCCGTTGAGCTTGACGATCTGCTCGGCGCTGTCGAGGGCGGCCATCGTCAGGTCGTACTCACCGGTGACGGGGAAGATGGTGGCGTTCTTGAGCATCTCGCCCGGCTCCTGGTGGCGGAGCGCCGCCTTGCCGTAGAGCAGGTACTGCGCCTTGGACAGGTCGCCGACCTCCTTGAACTCGGCGGTGCCCAGCGTCACCCCGGCCTCCAGCTTCACCTTTCCGTTCATCGCCTGGGGGTCCTTGATGTCCCACCCATCGGCCTTGAGGGCCTGGGTGAGCACGGTCGCCAGCGACTCGGAGTTGATGCTCGACTTGCCGCCGATGGGAATCGTCTGCTCCTGCACCACGATCACGATGCTGGGGCGGCCCATGCGCTTGACCAGATCGCGGGCGGCGGCGAGGTCCTTGTCGAGGTTCTCGGTGAGGATGTCGGCCTTCACCTTGACGGTGACCACGCCCTTCTCGACCTTCTTGTCGACCACCTCGAACTTCTTCACGAAGCCGCTGGTGTTCGAGAAGATCTGATCGCGCACCAGCTGGTTGTTCACCACCACGGTGTCGGAGTCGATGCGCACCCCCGCCGCCTGCTCCACCGCCGAGCGCAGGGCCTTTTCCTTCGCCTCTTCGAAGGCCTTCACTTCGTCCTTCGCCACGATGGCGGCCTCACCCGTCCCTTCCTTCGACACCACGGTCTGGGCGAAGGCAGAGCACGCGAGGGCCAGCGAGAGCAGCGTCAGCTTGAGTGTTTTCATGAGTTTTGGGGGCGTTTCAGTTGAGGACGATGACGACCCTGGCGTCGGCCAGGAAGCTCGTATTGAGCGCGGCGAGCTTCTTCGCGTCTTCCGGTGCGAGCTGGAGATCGGCGCCGGTGGCCTTGGTGGCCTTGAGCACCAGCGGCTTCTCGCCCACCTTGAGAGACTTCTGCGCGTCGTCGAGGGTCTGCACGTAGGCGGCGACCGCCGACTGCTTGCGCGCCTCGGTGGAGAGGAAGTCGATGCTGTAGACGGGCTTGCCGCCCTCGTCGAGCACCCGCGGCATCAGCGAGGGCGTCACCTTGAGCCCCCGGGCGTCGATCACCAGCCCGGTGGTGGTCTTGTCGGCCTCGGGCTTGGCGGGCGCAACCAGGAACTGGGTGGTGTCGGGGTCGACGACGTCGGTCAGCAGCGCGAGGGGAACTTCGATCTCCACCTCGACGCCGCTGTCGGAGAAGTAGCGCTTATTGGTGATCTTGAAGCCGCGCACCATGCCCTCGACGCGGGTGCGGATCTCGTCCTTCTCCATCAGGTCGCCCATCTTGCGGGTGCCGTCGACGGAGATGCCCTTCACTTGCGCCAGCAGGTTTCTCAGCGCGTCAGCCTTGGCGGCCATCTCGGCGCCGAGACGGGCCTGGGCCGGGTTCTGCGCCTTCATGTCGGGAGCGCCCTGGCCGGTGGCGCGAATCACCTGCCCCGCCCAGTTCACGCCGGGCTGAGGCTTCGAGGGATCGGGCTTGTCCTTCCCGGGGTCTTTGCCTTGCGCGACGACGATCAGCGGAACGATTGCCAGTGACAGGATCAAGCGCTTCATGTCGGACGCCCCCAAGTGGGAAAGAGACGCCCAATCTACGGTCGGGACTCACCGACCTTCAACCTCGATCACTGAACGTCGTTACGCGTACAGAACTGATCGATGAGGCGGCGGTGCCGTTCGGTCAGGAGGGTGAAGCGAACACCTGAGCCCTCTTCGGCCTGATCGAGGTCGCACCACTCGCGAACCACCTCGCCTTCCGCGTAGATGACCTCTTCAGAGCCGGGCAGCTGGAACTGCAGGCCCACGCGCTTGCCGGCCATGTCGGGCTCGATCAGGTGGGCCAGACCCACACCTTCACGGGAGATGTCGGACGTGCGCGCCATGTACGGCACACCAGCGACGTACTTGTTGAGGTAGATGTCGAGGTTCACCCGGTTCTGCTTCCGCTTGTTGCTCATGAGCTTCGCTCCTGTGAAGCCGCTGCAGTGCTGCAGCGAGCTGTTGCGAAGCGTACGGGCCTGCAGCACGCGGTCAAAAAATCAGCGGAACTGTTCGACGTCGTCGATCACGGTGACGGGGCCGAAGCGCGAGAGGTCGCCGATTTTTTCTGGCGGTCCGACCACCACGATCTGCAGCGCGTCGCCGAACTGCCTGGCGGCCTCGCTCGCCTGCCTGGCGGTGACGGCGGCCATCTTCGTGCGCCAGGTCTCGAGGTAGTCCTTCGGGTAACCGAAGAGATCGGACGTGGCCCGCTCGAAGGCGATCCTCGAGGGCGTGTCGAAGCGGAAGGCGAAGGTGTTGATCGCGATGTCGGTCGACACGCGCAGCTCTTCTTCGCTCAAGGGGGCGCTGGTGCCCACCTCGGAGAGGATGCGCGTCGCCACCTCGAGCGCCTCGGCCACCTGCTCGGGCCGGGTGTCGAAGCCCGCGACGAACTCACCGGTGGTGGGCCCCGCGCTCACCGACGAGAACGCGGAATAGGCCAGGCCCCGCACGTCGCGGATCTCCCGGTAGAGGCGGCCCACCCCAAAGGTGCCCAGGGTGGTGTTGGCCAGGCGCAGGGGGAATTCGCGGGGCGTGTTTCGAGGGAAGCCCCAGGTGCCGAGGCGCACCTTCGCCTGCGCTAACTTCCTGGGCACGATGATCACCCGCCTCTGCAGCGGGACCGGCGCAGGCCACGCCCGCGGCGGCGGCGCCCCGCCCTTCCACGCCCCGAACTGTTGCTCGATCAGCGGCCGCAGCCCTTTGGGATCGAAGTCGCCGGTGATGACGAGGCGGCTCGTCTTCGCGCCCCAGCTGCCGTGCAGCTTCTTCACCTCGGCCAGCGAGAGGCTCTTCAGGGTGGCCTCGGTCGCCTCGCGGCCCAGCAGCGAGGTGGGGCCGAAGATCGCCTTGTCGAGCGCGCGCGCCGCCACCGCGTCGGGGCGATCTTCACGGCGGCGAATGCCCTCGAGCATCCGCGTGGTCACCACCTCGAAGCGCGCGGGATCGAACCTGGGGCGCTGCACCAGATCGGCGAACACCGGGAACAGCTTCTCAAGATCGGCCGCGCGCACCGACAGCGTCACCGTCGAGAACTCGTCGTTGCTGCCGGAGCTGGCGTCGGCCGCGTGGAACTCGAGCAGCTCGTCGAGGACCTCGGGCGTGCGAGCGCCTGCCCCCCCCTCCGTCACCAGCGCGGCGGTCAGCGAGGCGAGCCCGAGCTTCTCGGGGGCGTCGTCGACGGCGCCCACCGGCACCAGCGCGCGCAGCACCACCAGCGGCGCGGTGTGATCTTCCAGCAGGTAGAGCTGCAGGCCGTTCTCGAGCGCGAGGATCTCCGGCTGCTTGATCGCGAAGTCGAGTGGCTCGGCTTTGATCGCGGTGGGGTCGATCGCCAGCGCGGGCGGCAGCTGGCGGATGAAGGTGGTCCGGGTCGGGGTGGAGATGAGGCCGGGCTCTGGGCGGGAGACGACCTGCGGGGCAACGGGGGTGGCGCAGGCGGTGAGGAGGAGAAGAATTGCCAGGCCCTCGCCCCCGCGGGGAGAGGGAGTCATGGTGCACCTCCGACGGGGCGCGCCAGCGAGACCGACACCGAGTTCTCCTTCACGAAGAAGCGCTTCGCCACGGCCTTCACCTCGGCGGCGTCGATCTGTTCGATCACCTTCGGCCGCTCGAGCACGTACCGCCAATCGCCGATCAACAGCTGCGCCCTCGACAACGCCGCCGCCACGCCCACGTTCGACTCGAGCCGCCGCGCCAGGTCGGCCGTCACCCGGTTGCGGACCTTCTGCAGCTCGAGGTCGGTCGGCCCCTGGGTCGCCAGCTTGCCGAGCTCGTCCCAGATCGCCGCTTCGATCTGCTCGAGCTTCACCCCGGCCAGCGGCGTGACGCCGATGATGATCAGGTTGCCCAGGCGAATGCCGGGGCCGCCGCCGACGAACAGGTCCTGCGCGAGCCGGTCCTTGAACACCAGGCGCTGCTGCAGGCGGCCGGTGTTCCCTTCCTCCAGCAGCACGGTGATCACGTCGAACACCAGGTCTTCGCGCGAGGGGGGCCCGGGCTTGCGAAACGCCATCATCAGCCGCGGCGCCGCGTCGAAGGTGACGGTGCTGCGGCGCTGCGCGCGCGCGGGCGGCTCGGAGAACACCGGATCGGGGGGCCTGGGCACCAGCGGGAGCTGCCCGAAGGTGCGCTCCAGCAAGGGCCGCATCGCCTCCAGCGAGACGTCGCCCACCACGCAGCCCACCGCGTTCGAGGCCACGTAGTGCTGATCGAAGAAGGCTTGCGCCCCCGACCAGGTCATCGCCGCCAGATCCGGCGCGTAGCCCACCGTCGGCCACCGGTAGGGGCTGGAGACGAAGGCCAGCTGCATCAGCTCCTCGTAGAGCGCGCCGGCCGGGTTGGTCTCGATGCTGCGCAGCCGCTCTTCCTGCACCACCGCCCGCTCCGTGTAGAAGTCGCGCAGCACCGGGGCGGCGAAGCGCTGCGCTTCTACGGTGAGCCAGAGCTCGAGCCGGTTCTTCGGCAGGCTCACGAAGTACGAGGTCATGTCCTTGTCGGTGGTGGCGTTGAGGCCGACGCCGCCGTTGACCTGGTACAGCCGCGCCAGCGCGTTCTCATCGAACAGCGCGTCGTGCCGCTTCTGCAGCGCAGCCACCTCGGCCGCGAGCTTCTTGCCCTCGTCGGTGTTCGCCTGGCCCTGCCGCTGCAGCCGCGCGAGCGCGTCGCCCGCCTGCTGCAGCTCCAGCATCAGCGGCTGCTCCGCCGCCCAGTCCTTCGCGCCCAGCATCGGCGTGCCCTTGAAGGCCATGTGCTCGAAGAGGTGCGCGAGGCCCGTGGCGCCGGGCGACTCGTCAGCGCCCCCCACGCGCACCCGGATGAAGCCGGTGAAGATCGGCGCCTCGGGGCGCTCCACCACCAGCCAGCGCATTCCGTTCGCCAGCCGCAGCTCCTTGACCCGATCTTCCAGGCGGGGCTGGGCGAAGGCGGCGGTGGCCAGCAGCGAACACAACCCCCACGCCCTCAGCGGCATGGCACCTCGACCGCGACCACGGTGGACGATTCGGGGATCTGCGCTCGCAGCGTTCCGGGCGTCATCTTCACCTTCTTCTTCGCAGGACAGACGAACTTGAGGACGAGCTCTCCCACGGGCCGCTCGATGATCGAGTCAGGCGTAACGGCCTTGCCGTCGACCGTCATCGAGGTGCCCTTTGCGGCGCGCACCAACACCTGCACCAGGCCCGCCTGCTTCTGAGGAGGTTTGGGCACGATCTTCGGCGGCGGCGGGGCCACCACCTTGGGCGTCGGGGGCGGCCCCTTCTTCGAAGGCGATTCCGACGCGGGCCACAGCAGCACCGCCAGCAGCAGGATCACCACCAGGCCCGCCACCCCGAAGATCGCCAGCAGCACCTTCTGGCTGCTGGACCGCCCGGTGACGGAGAACTCGCTGGCGCGATCGACGGTGGCGACGTCGTCGTCTGGATCGCGCGGGGCTGGGCGCTTCAGGCTCGGCGGCGGGCCCCGGCGCGGCGGCGCGCGGGTGGAAGGCGGCGGCGGGGTCGGCTCCGAGGGCTCTGAAGGCTCGGAGTGCTCCGCCGAGTCCTCCATCAGCGCGCCCTGCGTCGCCTCACCGGCCGAGACCACCGAGAGATCCGGCAGCGAGTCATAGGAAGGCAGCGGCGGGGCCGGCCGCGGCACGGTGGCCGGCCTCGGGCGCGGCGGCGTCTTCGCGGGGGGCGGCCTGAGCGGCGGCATGTCGGGCGCCGACTCGAGGCCCGCCATGGTGGGGAGCAGGGGCGCGAAGACCTGCCCCACCGGCACGTCCCGCGCTCCAGACATGGAGACCGCGGTGGCCGGCACCTCGTCGCTGCCCAGCGAGCGCCCCTCGTCGATCTCGGCGGTCGCCTGGAAATCGCGCCGCTTCACCGGCTCGCGGCCAGGCGCCGGCATCGGCGAGGTGAGCTCGGGGTCCCAGGGGTTGGCCGTGGGGTTGGCGGCGACCTTCACTCGCGGGCGATCGGACCGCGTCGGCCCGGTGAGGTCCGCCGCCAGCAGGTCGCCCGTCTGACGGCGCCCTTCGGGCACCACGGGCGAGTTGGCGCGCGGCGCGGTGATGGGCCGGGTCGCTTCGTCGTCGAGGTCGGCGAACGGGCCGCCCTGCCGCTGCGTGCTGGTGTCGGTGCGGCTCTGGTCTGCGGTGGCCAGGGGGCGCGGCGGCAGCGCGTGGGGCGACTGCGCGTTGGGGGGAATGAAGATGCTGGTGCGCTCGCTGTCGTCACCGAACATCCGGCTGACGTAGCTCTCCGCGTCGTCGCGCGTGGTGGGCACCTCGTCGCGCAGGAACACCTCGAGATCGGCGCGGATCTCCTCGGCCGTCTGGTAGCGCTCCTCGCGATCCTTCACCAGGCACTTGAGGATGATGCGCGAGAGCCCGGGCGGGAAGTCCTTGCGCACCTTCTGCGGAGGATCGGGCTCCTCCATGCGAATGGCGTAGATCACCGCCTCGGTGGACGTCCGGTAGAACGGGCTCTGCCCCGTGGTGAGCTCGTACAGCATGGTGCCCAGCGCGAAGAGATCGGTGCGGTGATCGAGCGGCTCGGTCGTGAGCTGCTCCGGGGCGAGGTAGAGGAACTTGCCCTTGATCACCCCGGGCTTCGAGCGCCCCATCCACGCGGTGGCCTTGGCGATGCCGAAGTCGACCAGCTTCACGTCGGCCTTGAAGCTCACCATCACGTTCTGCGGGCTCACGTCGCGGTGGATGATGCCCAGCGGCGCCCCCTGCGCGTCCCTGGCGAAGTGCGCGTGCTGCAGGCCCTCGCACAGCCTGGCGACCAACCAGGCGCCGACGCCGGCGGGCAGCACGCTGTGACGCTCCTGTTCCTTCTGCAGCATGCGGCGCAGGTCGATGCCGTCGACCCACTCCATGGCGATGAAGGTCGAGCCCTCGAGGTGCCCCAGCTCGTACAGCTCGACGATGCTGGGGTGGTGGAGCGAGGCGGCGATGCGCGCCTCGTCCAGGAACATGCGCACGAACTCGGCCTCCTCAGCGAGGTAGGGGAGAATTCGCTTCAGCACCACCATCCGATCGGTGCGCGTGTCCTTGGCGAGGAACAGCTCCGCCATGCCGCCCACGGCAAGCCGCTTGAGCAGCAGGTACGAGCCGAAGGGGATCGCGCTCTGGGGACCGGACGTCGAGATGGGGCGGCTCCGTCAATACGTGTAGAAGCCCTCGCCGGACTTCTTACCGAGCTTACCCGCTCTCACCATCTTCTTGAGCAGTTGCGGGGGCCGGAAGGTGGGGCTGCCGGTCTCTGCGTAGAGGTACTCGGCGATGGCCAGGCGCACGTCGAGGCCGACCAGGTCACCCAGCTCCAGCGGCCCCAGGGGGTGCCCGTAGCCCAGCTTCATCGCGCGATCGATGTCGGCGGCGCTCGCCACGCCCTCCTCGAGCATGCGGGTAGCCTCGAGGCCCAGCGCCACGCCTAAGCGCGACGAGGCGAAGCCGGGCGAGTCCTTCACCACGATCAGCTCCTTCTTGATCGCCGCCCCGAACACCTTCACCGCCTCGACCGTCTCGTCGCTGGTCTGGAAGGCGCGCACGATCTCCAGCAGCTTCATCAGGTGCACGGGGTTGAAGAAGTGCAGGCCCACCACGCGCGTGGGGTGGGTGGCCGCCGCGGCGATCTCGGTGAGCGAGAGCGAGCTGGTGTTGGAGGCGAGGATCGCGTCGGGCGCGCACAGGCCGGAGAGCCGGGTGAAGAGGTCCTGCTTGAGCGCCAGCTTCTCGGGGATCGCCTCGATCACGAGCTCGCACCCGGAGAAGACCTCGAGGCGCTCGGTGCAGGCGATGCGGGCCAGGCAGGCGTCGCGATCGGCGGCGGTCACCTTGGCCTTGCTGACCCCCACCTCGAGGTTCTGCTGGATCTTCGCCTTGCCGGCCTGCGCTGCCGCCAGCGTGACGTCGTAGAGCTTCACCTCGAAGCCGTGGAGCGCGGCCACGTGGGCGATCCCCTGCCCCATGGTGCCGGCGCCGACGATGCCCACCTGATTGATCGATCGACTCATGAAGGGGGAAGGACTCAAGCTCAGCTATGGTGCGCGCGCCATGACGTTCGCGCTCCTGCTCACCCTCGCCCTCGCCGCCGACGACGCAGGTGCCAGCAGCCTCAGCAGCACCACCCGCCAAAGCCTGCTGCGCACCGCGAAGATCACCCGCGCCGACGCCTGCCCGAAGGCCGCGTTGCTGGGCGATGGGGTGGCCTCGACCGATGGCGACGTGTGGGACTCTCCCCGCGCTGCGATCCTGGGGGCGAGCGGCGCGATCGAGTGGGATCTGGGCACCGTGGAGCCGATCGCGGCCCTGCGCATCCAGGCCGACAACAACGATCGGTACCTCGTGACCGGCAGCCTCGATGGCAGCAGCTGGTACCCCATCTGGGTGGCGCAGATCGTCGAGCTCCCGGGCATTCAGACGCGCACCTCGCCCGAGCTCGCCGCGAAGGCGCGCTACCTGCGGCTCACGGCCGAGGCGGGCGACTCGATGTATTCGATCTCCGAGCTCGAGGTGTTCGACTCGCCGGCGGCCCTGGTGGGCGCCCAGCTGCAGCGCGTCGCGCCGCCGCCGCCTCCTCCCCCTGCCCCCCCGCCGCCGTTCGATTCGGGGTGGCTGGTGGTGCTGGGCGTGACGGGCGCGGGCATCGCCTATTTCCGCTGGGTGATCGCGCGCAATCGGCGAGCGGCGATGGCGCCTCCTCCTCCGGCGGATCCCCCTGCGCCTCCGGCGGCCTGAGCTACTTCTTCCGCTTCTCCAGAAACGCCGTCATGCGCGCGCGCTTCTCGGGCGAGTCGAACAACAGCCCCTGCCCCAGCCATTCCAGCGGCGCACCGTGCACCTTGGCGGCGGCGTTGAGCGACACCTTGGCCACCTGTACCGCGAGGGGATCGTTGGCGACGATCTGCTGCGCGATGCGCCGGGCTTCGGCCTTCGCGTCGGTCTCCACCAGGGACTCGAAGAGCCCCCACGCCGCGGCCTCCTCGGCCCCCACGATGCGGCCGGTGTAGACGAGCTCCTTGGCGCGCCCCAGGCCCACCAGCCGGGGCAGCCGCCAGGTGCCGCCCGCCGAGGGGTAGATGCCCAAGGTGACCTCGGGCATGCCGATCTTCGCGCTCCTCGAGGCGACGCGCAGATCGCACGCCAGCGCGAGCTCGAGCCCGCCGCCCAGGGCGTACCCGTCGATGGCGGCGATGGTGGGCCTGGGGAAGTCTTCCACCTGCTGCAGCATTCGCTGCGTCCACGCGAGGAAGGCCTGGCTGTGGGTGCGATCCTTGAGCTCGGCGATGTCCGCCCCGGCGGCGAAGGCTTTGGCCCCCGCTCCGCTGAAGATCACCACCCGCACGTCGTCCTGCGCGGCCCAGAGATCGAGCGTGCGGCTGATGTCGTCGCACAGCTCCTTGTTGATCGCGTTGCGGACCTCGGGCCGGTTGAGCTCGAGAGAGGCGATGCCGTCGGTGACGTGGCTGGTGATCATGGAAGCTCCACAAATGAATCGCGACGCGGCGCCGGGCTTCGAGGGCCAGGCACGCGCGTCGCGAGGTCAAACGGGTCTGCTGGCCTTACGGGGTCAGGTCAGCGCAGTCGGTCGGGTACAGCACGTAGGTGTAGTTCGCGTCGGGGGCGCCCGGCACGCTGCCCCGGTTGTTGAAGCACCCGAACAGGTTGGTGCCGCCATCGGTGCAGGACGCGTGGGTGTAGGTGTCCCAGACGCCCACGATGCCGTTGGGGAAGCTCACCGAGCCGCCGTCGTTGATGGTGTTGCGCACGTCGCAGTGCGAGACGCCGCCGTCCTCGAGGGTCGCGCCCTCGTAGGTGCGGAAGCTGTTGACCAGCACGCCGTTCGAGAGCTCGAAGCCGTAGTAGGTGGTGTCGGTGGCCGAGGCAGTGAGCTTCTGGAAGGCGGCCGGGTTCGCGTTGGCCACGGTGAGCGGGCCGGCGATCTTGATGCGGGTGCCCGCGGACGTGGGCTCGGCCTTGATCGCGCCGCCCATGCCGAAGGTGGTGGGCACGTCGATGACCGAGACCGGCGCCATGGTGCCGACCTTGTGGACCTCGAAGGGCTCGCAGGGGGGCGTCGACGAGAGGGCGCAGACGTAGCCCATCGGCTTGCTGGGGATGAAGTCGAACTCCGACTTCACCATCACCCGGTAGCCTTCCTGCTGCTGGAAGGACGACTCGAAGCCGATGATGCCGTTGACGTTCAACACGTCGCCGATCTGCGGGAAGTAGTCGATGTCGCCGTCGCAGCGGAACTTCTCGACCCAGACGCCCTTGTCCGGCGCGTTCTGATCAGCGACCCAGAAGCTGGCGTTGACGCCCTTGCCCGCGGTGCCGTCGGGCGCGAGGAGCGCGCAGTTCGTCGACGCCGCCGAGGCGCGCGCGAACGAGATGGCCGTGACGACCACGTTCTGCAGCGTGACCTTGGTGGGGAAGGTAGACCCGCGCGCAGCCGCGACCGTGGTGGGAATGGTGACGCCGCCGCCGCCGCCCGTGCTGCCACCCGTGCCACCGCCGGTGGTGCTGCCACCGCCGCCGCCGACCGCGCCACCGCCGCCCGTGGCTCCGCCGCCGCCGAAGCCGGTGCCGCCACCGGTGGTGGGGCACGTGATACCGACACAACCCGCATCAGGCTTGGGCGTCTCCGGCCGACAGCCGACCGCGAAGACCACCGCTGCACCCATCATCATCGAACGAAACATCATCGGTTGAGGCTCCCTGTGGATTTCAGTGCCCCTCGCTTCTAAAGGGGCTCCGGCCGGCATCTCGCGTCGTGTACACACGGTCATCACCGTAGGCAAGCCACGGAGTCGTCACTTGAGAGCGATCGCCTTCCGGAAACACGGCGGACCCGAAGTGTTGGAGCTGATGAATTTGCCTTCGCCCGAGCCGCGGGCGCGAGAAGTGCGCGTCAAGGTGAAGGCGGTGGCGCTCAATCACCTCGACGTCTGGGTGCGCGCGGGGTGGCCGGGGCTCGAGCTCGAGCTCCCGCACGTGCTGGGCAGCGACGTGGCCGGGGTGATCGACGCGGTGGGCGCCGAGGTGACCGACCTGCCCCCGGGCACCGAGGTGCTGGTGAACCCGGGGCTCTCCTGCGGCGCCTGCGAGCGGTGCCTCTCGGGCCAGGACGTGCTCTGCCGCCGCTACCAGATCCTCGGAGAGGACGTGGCCGGCGGCTACGCGGAGTTCGTCTGCGTGCCGCGCCAGAACATTCTGCCCAAGCCGAAGAAGCTCACCTTCGAAGAGGCGGCCTGCCTGCCCCTCACCTTCCTCACCGCGTGGCACATGCTCTTTGGCCGGGCCCAGCTGCTGCCGGGCGAGACGGTGCTGGTGCACGCCGCGGGCTCGGGCGTGGGGAGCGCGGCGGTGCAGCTGGCGAAGCTCGCGGGCGCGACCGTGATCGCCACCGCCTCCACCACCGACAAGCTGGCCAAGGCGCAGGCGCTGGGCGCCGATCACTTGATCAACTACGCGGAGGCTGACTTCCTCGACGAAGTAAAAAAGCTGACCTCGCGCCGCATGGTGGACGTGGTGTTCGAGCACGTGGGCGCGACGACGTGGGAGAAGTCGATCGCTTGTCTCTCGAAGGGAGGACGATTGGTGATCTGCGGCGCAACCTCCGGTCATGACGTGCGGGTCGATCTGCGCACGCTCTTCTACAAGTCGATCTCGCTGTTGGGCTCCACCATGGGCAGCAAGTCGGAGCTCTTCCGGGTGCTGGAGTTGGTGGAGAGCGGCCGGCTGGTGCCGGTGCTCGATCGCGTGCTGCCGTTGGAACAGGCGGCGGTGGGGCACCGCCTGCTCACCAGCCGACAGACCTTCGGCAACGTGGTGCTCACGCCATGACCCGGGTCGCCCCGCCTCGGCCAGATGTCCGCTTCGCTCCCATCTGTCTCGCGCAGCGTTCCGCTGCTTCCGGCGGTGCTCCATGAGTAGCTGTTTCGTGGCTGCAGCGGTGCGCACGCCGATCGGCAAGCTGCGCGGTGCGCTGAAGGACGCGCGCCCCGACGATCTGCTCGCGTTGGTGGTGGCCGAGGTGCTCAAGCGCACCGGCGTCGAGGGC
>VFKJ01000193.1 GCA_009885595.1 Myxococcales bacterium
CGCCTCGCGCGACTCGGGGGAAGACTGCTGCCCGGCGGCGATGACCAGGCTCCAGCGCGTGGTGGCGAAGTTGCGAGGCTGCGGCCCGGCGTCCATGCCGTGACCCTAGATGAAGGTGGGATCATCTGCCTCCCTCTCCCCCACGGGGGAGAGGGAGAGATGTAACGCTCGGCGCGGCGCGCTTCATCGCGGGTCATGGCCGTCGCCGGCGATCGCTCCGTCCACTTCCACGAACTTCATCCACCCGCTGCCCAGAGGAGCCTCGCCTCATGACCACTCCCGCCCGTTCCAGAATTCCGCTCTTTGCCCAGGTGCTCGCAGGCGTCTTCGTCGGGGCGCTCCTCGGGGTCTTCGGTCCGACCGCGCTCAACGCGACCCTCGGCGAGTTGGGGATGCTGGTCATTCGCCTGCTCAAGGCGCTGGCGGTGCCGCTGGTGCTCTTCGCCATTCTCGACGCGTTCCTCAAGACCCGCCTCTCCGCGCGCAGCGGCTTCAAGCTGCTGGCCATCTGCGCGGTCAACGTCACCGTGGCGTTCAGCATCGGCCTCACCCTGATGAACTGGCTTCGCCCCGGAGACGCCTCGCGCGGCGCCTTCCGCAAGCTCCTCGCGGCCGGGAACGTGCCGGCGCAGGTCCCGGTGCTCAGCGCTGACTCGCTCTCACCCATCGCCGCGATCAAGAGCTACGTGCCCGAGAGCCTGGTGACGCCGTTTCTGCAGAACAGCATCATCCCGGTGGTGTTGCTGGCGCTGCTGGTGGGCGCCGCCCTTCGCCAGCTCAAAGACGCGCCGAAGGAGACGCGCATCGAGCTGGGCGCCATCGAGTCGTTCGTGCACGGAATCCTGCAGGTGCTGGTGCTGGTGCTCTCCTGGGTGGTGAAGGCGGTGCCCCTTGCGGTGCTGGGCCTGGTGGCGCAGGTGGTGGGCCACGCAGGGCTGGGCGTGTTCACCGCGCTCGCGCCTTTCCTCTCGGTGGTGCTGCTCGGCATGGGCCTGCACGCGTTCGGCTACTACCCGCTGGCGGCGTGGCTCGGGGGCGGGCGTTCGCCGCGCGAGTTCCTGGGCAAGGGCGCCGACGCGCTCCTCACCGGGCTGTCCACCAACAGCAGCCTCGCCACGGTGCCGGTGACCTTGAAGTGCCTCACCGAGAAGCTCGGGGTCTCGCACGAGTCTGCGCGCCTGGCGGCCTGCGTGGGCACCAACCTCAACAACGACGGCATCACGCTCTACGAAGCGATGGCCGCGCTCTTCGTCGCGCAGGCGCTCGGGCTCGACCTCACCCTGGCGCAGCAGGGCGGCGTGGTGCTCGCCTCGGTGATGGCCGGCATCGGCATCGCGGGGATTCCCGAGGCGGGGCTGGTGACGCTGCCGCTGGTGCTCAGCGCGATGGGGTTGCCGCCGGTCACGGTGGCGCTGGCGGTCGCCTTCGTGGTGCCGGTGGACTGGATCCTCGCGCGCGCGCGCTCGGGCGTGAACGTGCTCAGCGACATGCTGGTGGCGATCCTGCTCGACGGACCGCGCGTGCTGAACCCTGAGGCGACTGCGAGCGCGCAGGCGAGCGGCGCACCGCGCTGACGAAGTCTTCGAGCTCGACGAGGCGATTGAGCACGACCTGCGTCGCTCGCCGTTGCCTTTCTCAAGTTGTGGAGCTGTTAGCGTAGGGTCCGCCTTTCAAGGAGCAGCGCATGGGGACGGCCGGTCCATTCACGAATCCCTCAATCGCGCTCGCCCTTCTTGTCGCGGCCGGCCTTCTGGTCGCTTGTTCCGTCGAGGCCCCTCCTGCCAGCTGCGCGCCGGACTGTACGGGGCGACAGTGTGGCTCGGACGGCTGCGGTGAAAGCTGCGGCAGCTGCGTGAGTGGGTCGACCTGCAACCCTTCAGGCCAGTGCTCTGCGTGCACCCCGAGCTGCTCGGGCAAGACCTGCGGATCAGACAATTGCGGCGGAAGCTGCGGCACCTGTCAGAGCGGGTCGACCTGCAACACGTCGGGCCAGTGCGCTTCGACGTGCACCCCGAACTGCTCGGGCAAGACCTGCGGATCGGACAATTGCGGCGGAAGCTGCGGCACCTGTCAGAGCGGGTCGACCTGCAACA
>VFKJ01000684.1 GCA_009885595.1 Myxococcales bacterium
CGCTCTCTGCGGGGCCGCATCGGGCGATCGCCAACGTGTGGCTCATGGGCGCAAAAGGGGCGATCGGGTTCTCGGCGCCGTTCGACCCGCGCGGCGACGAGGCCATCGTGATCGAGATGAAGAAACCGTGAAGCACCTCGGCTGAAGCCTCAGGCGACAATCGTCTCGTGCGCTTCGTTCTCGTCCTTTTGCTCTCGGGCTGCCCCATCGTCGTGCCGCAGGTCTCTCAGGACTACAACGGGGTCTGCGCGCAGTTGCTGACCGCCGGTCAGCTCGAAGAAGCTGACGCCGCCTGCGATCACGCGCTCGAGTACCAGCCGCGGTACTGGGACGCGCTGCACAACAAGGGAATGATCGCCCAGGCCCGCGGAGACAAGAAGACCGCGAAGAAGTTCTACATCGAGGCCCTGCGGGCCAATCAGCACATGAAGGCCTCGCTCAACTCGCTCGGGGCGATCGAGATGGAGGAGGGCGATCTCCCCGCTGCCGCCGGGCACTTCCGGGCGGCGTTGGTCGTCGAGCCCGCCTACCTCGAGGCGCGCCGCAACCTGGGCGCCGTGCACCTGCAGCAGAAGAACTTCGCAGACGCGGTGAAGGACTTTCGGCAGCTGCTGCTGGTGGAGCCGAACCTGGTGGAAGGCCACCTCGGCCTCGCGTCGGGCCTGATGGGGCAGAACAAGTTCGACGAGGCCTGTCCCGTGCTGGAGAAGGCCACCACCCTGGACGTCGGGGACGATCGGGCCTGGCTGATGCGCGGCGCGTGCGAGCAGGCGCGCGGGCGGCACGAAGAGGCGAAGGACGCCTTCGAGCGTTGTCTTCTCGCGAACGAGAAGAACCTCGAATGCCGGCAGGCGCTGCAGCCGACTTCTGATTGATCGGGAAGTGGGCGGCTCCTACAAGGCCGCGCATGTCCATCAATCACATCCTCGTCGTTGGTGCAGGGCAGATGGGCGCGGGTATCGCGCAGGTCGCCCTCCAGGCTGGTTTCCAGGTCACGCTGAGCGACGTCTCCGAGGCGGCGCTGGCCAAGGGGAAGGCGGGCATCGAGAAGGGCCTCTCGAAGCTGGTGGAGAAGGGGAAGCTCGACGCCGCCGCGAAGGACGCCGCGCTCGCGAAGCTGGCCACCGCCACCGCGATCCTCGACGTGAAGAACGTGGACGCCGGCATCGAGGCGGTCACCGAGAACGAGGACCTGAAGAAGAAGATCTTCAAGGACCTCGACCAGGTGGTGCGCCCCGGCGGCCTGCTCGCCAGCAACACCTCGTCGATCCCCATCACCCGCATCGGCGCTTCCACCAAGCGGCCCGAGGCGGTGATCGGCATGCACTTCATGAACCCGGTGCCGATCATGACGCTGGTCGAGATCATCCGCGGCGCGGCCACCAGCGACGAGACCTACGCGGCGACCAGGGCGATGGCCGAGAAGATGGGGAAGACCACGGTCGTCTCCAAGGACTTCCCCGGCTTCATCGTCAACCGCATCCTCATTCCCATGCTCAACGAGGCCTGCTTCGCGCTCAACGAGGGCATCGCGTCGGTGGAAGACATCGACACCGCCATGAAGCTGGGGACCAACGTGCCGATGGGCCCGCTGACGCTGGCCGACTTCATCGGTCTCGACACCGTGCTGTCCATCGCCGAGGTCCTCTACAAGGGCCTGGGCGACAGCAAGTACCGCCCCTCGCCGTTACTGCGGCAGTACGTCGAGGCCGGTTGGTTGGGGAAGAAGTCCGGCCGCGGCTTCTACAAGTACTGAGGGGAACCCATCATGGACTTCATCAAGCTCGAGCTCGACGGACCGATCGCAGTGCTCACCATCGACAGGCCCAAGGCGCTCAACGCGCTCAACCGGCAGGTGCTCACGGAGTTCTCCGACGCCATCGGCCAGGTCGCGGCGAACAAGACCACCCGCGCGCTGATCGTCACCGGTGGGGGAGAGAAGGCCTTCGTCGCCGGCGCGGACATCGCCGAGATGGCCGGCCTCTCGCAGGCCGAGTCGACGGCCTTCGCAGAGCTGGGTCACCGCGTGCTCGACTCGCTCG
The DNA here is from genome assembly GCA_009885595.1 of Myxococcales bacterium. Taxonomy (GTDB): domain Bacteria; phylum Myxococcota; class Myxococcia; order Myxococcales; family Myxococcaceae; genus Archangium_A. Next base: position 2,043 of record VFKJ01000684.1, read on the forward strand.
AGGGCTTGCCGATTCCGGTGATCGCGGCGGTGAACGGGTTCGCGCTGGGCGGGGGCACTGAGCTCGCGCTGGCGTGCGACTTCATCTACGCGTCGGAGAAGGCGAAGTTCGGCCAGCCCGAGGTGGTGCTCGGGGTGATCCCCGGCTTCGGCGGCACGCAGCGGCTGACCCGCATCGTCGGCCGGGCGCGCGCGAAGGAGATCATCTTCACCGGCGAAATGATCGACGCCGCCAAGGCGAAGGAGATCGGGCTGGCGCTCGAGGTGCTTCCGGCTGCCGAGTTGATGGCGCACTGCAAGAAGGTGGCGGGGAACATCGTGAAGCGGGGCCCGCTCGCGGTGGCGCAGGCCAAGCGCGTGATCGACGCCGGGGCGGATCTGCCGCTGCAGGACGCGAACAAGATCGAGCGCGAAGGCTTCGCGAAGCTGTTCGGCACCGGGGATCAGAAGGAAGGCATGGCCGCGTTCGTCGCCAAGCGTCCGCCTGAGTTCAAAGGCAACTGACAACCTCCGCCCTCTCCCCCGCGGGCGCGCGGGAGATCAACGTGCGCCCAGAGAGCCGGCCATGGGCGTGGGCGGGCTGTCCGGAGGCAATCAGCAGCCGACGCGCGGGCTCGACATCGCGGCCGTGGCGGCGGTGCGGGAGAAGCTGCGTGCGCAGCGGGCGACCGGCGAGTTCACCCGGGCGCAGCTCGACGTGCGGTTGATCGGCAGGCGCATGCTCGCGTGCTCGACGAACCTACTGCTCCGTCCGGGCCGCGCATGCCTGAAGGACGCGGTGAGGACTGGGTTCTGCTGCGGTGCTCGTCGCGC
>VFKJ01000025.1 GCA_009885595.1 Myxococcales bacterium
CCGCGCTGGTGGGTCTTGGTGAGCAGCGGTTCCAGCGGGATCTGGCTGAGGTTGATGGGTGGATCACCGCGCACCCTGAGCCGAAGTGAGTTCTGGCAAGCCCTCTCCCCGACCTCCTGAGCGAAGTCGAAGGGTCCCCCGCGGGGGAGAGGGAGGAAGATCTGATATGGGCGCCGCATGCGTTCGATCGGACTGCTGGTGGTGTTGGTGGGCTGCGCTCCCGCGGCGCTGAAGCTGCCGGACGGTTCGGCTGCGTGCACGACGACGATCTCGGCTGGCGCTGACGCGGCGAGCTTGCGTGATGCGCTCGCCCGCGCGCAGCCCGGCACCTGCGTGGTGGCGACGGCGGCGAAGTACCAGGGCGAGTTCACCGTGCCCGCGGGCGTGATCCTCGGCGCAGAACCCAAAGTGAGCGTCGCGATCACCGGCACCCAGGCCGCCACCCCCACCCTCACGCTCGGGACTGACTCCACGCTCACCAACCTGAGCATCGTGAACGCGCCGGGCATCGGCGTGCTGGGCGCGCCGGGGGTGCAGCTGCTCTCGGTGAAGATCGATGGTGCGCTCGCCGCGGGCCTCGTCTTCTGGTGCGAAGAGGACTGCCGCACCGCCGGCCCCGCCGCGCTGAACGGCGTGGAGCTGACCGGCAACGCGGTCGGGCTGGTGGTGCACGGCAGCACGGTGAACGTCACCGGCGGCAAGGTGACCGGCAGCAAGAGCACCGCGATCGCCTCGGGCTACGGCGTGGTGGCGAGCGCCGGCGCGGTGTTGCAGATGACCGACACCGTGGTGGAGAACAACCAGGAGCTCGGCATGCTCGTCGACGGTGCGCTCGACACCTCGGCCTCGCTGCTGCAAGTGAAGCTGCAGAACAACCAGGGTCGCGGGCTCTGGGCCCAGGGCCTGCTGGGCTCGCCGACCTCGACGCGCTTGCAGCTCTCGGGCTGCGTGGTGGAAGGCAACCGGCTGGTGGGCGTGGGGACCAGGTCGTCCCGCGGCGTGCGCATCGACGGCGGCCGCCTCAGCGCCACCTTGCTGGGCCAGGCGATGAGCGGGGCGGGCGCGCTGGTGAGCGTCGGTGACGGGCTCGGGCTGTTCGAGGGCAGCGGCGACGTGCTGGTCGACGGCGTCGCGCTCGAGAGCAACGCGCGCAGCCAGGTGCTGATCGACTCCGGCGCGCTCGGGCTGAGGGTGCAGAACTCGACGGTGAACGCAGGCGCCGCGCAAGGCATCGTGGTCCAGCGCACGAGCGAGGCCGTGTCTGCGCCGATGATCTTCGTGCCTCCGGCGGGCCAGGAGCTGCCCTTCAGCGCGCCCACCCTCGCGCTCCCGACGCGGTGAGTGCTGTGCAGCCTGGTCGATTGAGGCTCGTGGCGAGGAGCTCAGGCGACCGGAGGCACTCAACGCAGCTGGGCGAGGAGCTGAGGCAGCACCTCTGCCAGGTACAGCGGCAACGAGACCAGCTGGTAGCGGGC
>VFKJ01000038.1 GCA_009885595.1 Myxococcales bacterium
GAGAGCCGCACTTGATCGAGTGGCGCGCCGGTCGCGCCCGCCTGCTTCGCCACCATCCGCACCAGGGCGATCATCGAGGACGCCTCGAGGCCCCGTTCGCCGTTGACTGACAACAGCGCGTCGAAGAGCCGCGCGGCGACGTCGAGCGAGCCCGCCAACTCCATGCTCATCGCGGGGGCGGGTGCTGGGGCGACCGGCGCGATCGCAGGCGGTGGCGGCGGGGGGCGCGGCGCAGACGGCGGCGCCGCGGGCGGAGGTGCTGACGCCGGTGCGCGCGGCGCGGAGGGGGCCGCGGGCGGAGGCGCCGACGGCGGTGCGCGCGGCGCGGAGGGCGGAGGCGCTGACGGCGGCGCGCGCGGCGCGGAGGGCGGAGGCGCTGACGGCGGTGCGCGCGGCGCGGAGGGCGGCGGGCGAGGAGCCGAAGCGGGAACTGCGGGCGCCGGCGCGGAAGGGGGGACGCCGTAGACCGGAGCCGGGGCTGGCGTGGGCACCGGTGGGTTCCAGGGCGGAGGCGAGAACGGCATCATCGGCCCCGGCGGAGGGTCGAACGCGTACGGCGCGGGACTGAACCTCTGCAGCTCACCGGTGGGCAACCGGCCCATCACCAGCGGGCTCGAGTCAGCCGAGCCCTGGAACTCGAAGTTCGAGAACGAATCCGCCGGCGCCGCGGGCACCGGGGGCCCCATCTGCGCAGCGTCGAAGACCGGCTGCGTGGGAAACGGCGGCGGGGCGAGCGGCTCGGCGGCCGCGGCAGGCGTGCGCGAGCGCCCCCACTGCGGAAGCATCGTCTTGCCGTCGTAGATGCGCGCGTGGCCTTCCTGAATGGTGCGCTCGGTCGCCCGCAGCGCGGTCACCGAGCGCACCTTCGCGCGGCTCTTCACGTCGTCGAGCACGTCGACGCGCGAGGGATCGAGCACCGCGAGGAAGAGGCTGCCCAGCTCGAGCTTGAGGGGAATGACCTGCCAGTCGTCGGCCACGTCACGCGAGAGCAGAGCAGCCTGCATGGGCCCCAGCTGCAGCTCGAGCAGCTGCGGCCCGGTGAGAAAGGCCTGCTTGGCCAGCCCGGCAGCGATGGGCAGCACCTCGTCTTCATCGAGCACGTCGAGGGCGATCAACGAGTCGAACATCGTCGCGCCCAGCGACTGTGCGTGCTGCAGCGCCTGGTCGAGCTGCTGCACGCTCAGCTTCTGCGCCTCGAGCAGCGCGCCCCCCAGGGCGAAGTCGCGCGGGTTGCCCTCGTCGCGCGAGTGCCGGGAGGTCCAGTCGCGCGCCGCCGCCCGGGCGTCCTCGGCTTCGTCTTGCACGCGCACCGCGGCCATCTCGGTGGCGCTGATGCGGCGGGTATTGATGCGGCCGAGCAGCACCTGGCCCTCCGGAGCGCCGGGCCCGGTCAAGGTGAGCAGCGCGCCGCCCTGCAGCTGGCCCATCAGGGGCACCCGCCCGGGGAAGAGCCGCTCGAACACCGGCCCCAGCGGCTGCGCGGGCGCGTCGCCGCCCCCCAGGGCGCTGAAGACCTCAGTGAGCGTCAGCTCGAGGTCCGAGATGGTGGGCCGCGCAGTGGGCGCCTTCGACAGCATCATCGCCAGCACCATGGGGATCGGCTGCGGCAGCCCGGGAAAGTGGCCCGGGGTCACGCCCGGGAACTTCTCGAAGCGCGCCTTCACCTCGGCGTGGGTGGCGCCCCCGAAGGCCGTCTTGCCGGTGAGTAACTCCAGCCACACCAGCCCCAGGCGGAAGATGTCGCTGGCAGCGCCGCGGCGGCCTTCCAGCTCTTCGGGTGAGAGCGTCAGCAGCTCGGATCTCGCCGGTCCCAGCTGATCATCCGCGGGGTGCATCGTCGCCACGCCGACGGCCTCCAGCTTCACCGAGCCATCGCTGCCCAGCAGCAACGTGCTCGCGCTGACGTCGCCGTGCGAGAGGGAAGGGGTGGCTTGATCGAGGGCGAGCAGGCCGCGCGCCGCCTGCAGCACCACCGCCACGCTCTCCAAGGCAGAGAAGGGCCGCTGGCTCGAGAGCGCCGCCTGCAACGCGAGGCGCAAGGGCTCGCTCTCGAGGAACTCCTGCACGATGAAGACGGCGCCTTCGGCCTGCCCCACCTCGAGCAGCGGCAGCACGCCTTCCGCCTGGCGCAGCGACTGCCAGCCCTGCTGCGTGGGCGCGAAGCGCTCGAGAAAACCGCTCGACTTCGCCCACGGTTCCTTGCGCTTGAGCACCAGCACCGGCTTGCCCAGCTCGGAGACGCCCGCCGTGCTCTCCGTCAGGAGAGAAGGAGAGGCGAGAGGCGTGGCGAGTCGGTAGGTGCTCATCGGCGCGTGCGGCGGAGCGCGAAAACTACAACAGGACGATTCACTTCGCCCGCCCACTCAGCCCCGCGGCAACACCCGCTGGAGAGTCTCCAATGACACCGGCTTGGCGACGACCTCGTTCATTCCCGAGCGCAGGCAGGCGGTGAGGTCTGCTTCGCTGGTGGAGGCGGTGAGCGCGATGATGGGCACCCGCGCGGGGCCAGCCGGGGCAAGATGGAACCCGATGGGTCAGCTTGCTCACCACGGTTTTCTGAGGTCGGGAGCGCGCCAAGTGCGCGAGTCCATGGGGGGGAGGGCTGGTGTCAGTCTTGCGAGTGGCTCGGCCGCCATGAGGCTCTCCCTTCTCCTCCTCGCGCTGGGCCTGGGCGGTTGTGCGCCCGAGTTCGCCGATCACACCGTCCCCACGCTGGCCCAGCAGGCCGACTACGAGAAGCTGGCGGTCACCGCCAACGGGCGCTCCGAGGTGAAGTTCCTCGTCACCAGCTTCGGGACCGCGCCGGCCATGCGGTACATGGACAGCCACTTCTACGCGTTGCACGACGAGTGGTACTGGTTCCGGTTGCTCAACGGCGCCAAGGTGCCGGGCCGCGAGGGCATCACCCCCGTCGACGAGCTGCACTTCGATTCCATCGCCGACATCTACACCTGGGCGCGGAAGACCGACCCGCTGCCGCTCGACCTCACCTGGGTGGGAGACGATCGCCTCTACAGCCCGCGGTTCTACACGCTCTCGCTCGACATCCGCCCGCGCGCGTTCGGCCTGGGCACCCTGGTGCACGTCACCGAGCGCGGCGGCCGGCCCGAGCGCTGGGCCTTCCTGCTCGAGTTCCAGGACGCGGTCATTCACTCGGAGCTGGTGACGTTCTTCGAGCGGCTCGACGCCACCGGGCCTGCCGAGGCGCGCGGCAAGGTGTTCTGGGTGGTGCGCTCGCCGCAGCAGGAAGCGCTCGCGCAGGACATGGAGGCGCAGCGGCTGCGCTTCCACGACCGCATTCTCCGCCTCGAGGACCTCTCGGTGGCCGGCGAGATCGAGGTCTACAACGGCGGCCTCACCGCGGGCCGGCTGCGGGTCATCCGCTCGGGGGAGAGCTTCGAGGGCACGAAGAGCACCGACATCCTGGTGGTGGAAGACGTGCCCGATTTCCTGCCGCCCGCCGCCGGGGTCATCACCTCGGTGCCGCAGACGCCGCTGGCGCACTTCAACCTGCTGGCGAAGAACCGCGGCATCCCCAACGTGTACGAGGGCGGGGTGCTGGAGAACCAGGAACTGCGCGACCTCGCCTGGCTGCACGCCCCGGTGGTGATGAAGGCCGCCGCGCCGGGCGAGCTGGTGATCAAGCCCATCACCGAGGCGCAGCTGGCGCAGTGGCTGCAACTGCAGCGCAAGTCGCCGGTGGCGGTGCAGCAGGTCGACGTGAGCACGCTGCCCTACAGCCACGACCTGCGCTCGCTGCGCCTGGAGGACGCGGCGACCCTGCGGCCCTCGGTGGGCGGCAAGGCGACCGGCTACCTCGCGCTGCTCGCCGTCGTTCCAGACGCCACCCCAGATCAGCTCGAGGCGATCACCATTCGTCCCTACGTCGAGCACCTCGCGCAGTTCCGCGCGCGCCTCGAGCAGATGCTGGCCGCGCACGAGTTCGGCGCCGACGCGCGGGTGCGCTCCCTCGCGCTCGAGGGCGAGACGCGCTTCCGCGCCACCCACCCGTCCGACGAGGCGTTCCTGGTGGCGTTCCTCAACGCGCACGGGCCGGGTGACGCGCTGGGCGACTTCGCGCGGGCCGGGGGCCTCAAGGACGCCATCCGCGCGGCGCCCCTCGAGCCGGCCACGCTCGCCACCCTCACCGCCGCGCTGACGGCGCGCTTCGGGCACTACGCGGTGACCCAGGGGCTGCGGTTCCGCTCCTCCAGCACCGCGGAGGACGTGGAGGGCTTCAACGGCGCCGGCCTGTACGACTCGAACACCGGCTACCTCGAGGCCGCGGCGCAGCCCAGCGCGGGCGATCGCACCAAGACGGTCGAGTACGCGCTCAAGAAGACCTGGGCCTCGTACTGGAGCTTCGAGGCCTTCGAGGAGCGGGCGTTCGAGAGCGTCGATCACCTCTCGGGAAACATGGCGGTGGTGGTGCACGCGAACTTCGACGACCCGCATGAGCTGAACAACGGGGTGTTCCTGCTCGAGCTCCAGGGCGAGGGCGCCACCCTCGAGCTCAACGTGCAGGCGGGGGCGCTCTCCGTGACCAACCCGACCTCGACGCAGCTGCCGGAGATCGATCGCGTGTCGCAGGCGCCGGGCGGGGTGCCGGTGATCGAGCGGGTGCGCGCGTCCAGCGTGGTGCCTGCGGGCACGCTGCTGCTGACCGAAGAGGAGCTGCTCGACACCTTCACCCGGGCGCGCGCCGTGGCGGTGCGCTGGCGCGAGGGGGAGAACGCGCCCCGGCCCGCGGCGCAGCGCTCCACCACCCTGGTGCTCGACTTCGAGTTCCGCAAGGTGGCCGCGGGGTGGCCGGCGTTGAAGGTGGGCAGCCTGCCGCCGCGCATCGTGCTCAAGCAGTCGCGGCCCCTCGAGCCGGGCCTGCGCGGGCTCAGCGCCGAGGTGCTCTCGCTGCCCATTCCGCGCGACCTGCTGCGCCGCGCGCGCCGGGTGGAGCGCCGCACCTGCCAGAACACCCGCTTCCAGGCGACGCTGGTGGAGGCGTTGACGAACCCGGCGGCGCAGCCGGACCCCGGGTATTCGGAAAGCCCGTTCACGGCGTCGCTCGCGGTGGAGTTCAAGGAAGCGGTGCCTTCGCTGAACGTGGCGCTGGGCGAGGTGGTGCAGGCTGATCACCTCGGGCTGTCCTCAGCGCAGCACCTGCAGCTGCCGGCGCGCTGGAGCTTTTCGGGCGCCTTCACCCCGGCGGGGAAGTTGAGCTCGGTGGAGCTGCAGGAAGGCCGCTTCGTGCTGGTGGGCGCGGCCAGTGCAGAGGGCAGCGCGCTGCAGTGCACGGTGCAGGTGCTGCACAGCACGCCCGCAGAGTTCCTGCTCAGCCTGCTCTAACGCTCAGGCGCGAGCGTTGTGCTTCTCCTCGCGCGGAGATATCTTTTTCTAGAAGACAATATGAGTTCACAAACCCAGGTCTCTGCGCACATTGCCGCTTCCACCAAGCGCGAGCTCGACGAGTATGCCGAGGCGCATGGTCTGAAGCAGGGATACCTGGTCGAAGAGGCGCTGAGGCATCACCTCCGCGCGCTGCGAGAGCTCCCCGCCGACGTGATCGTCCCCACGCGCATCGTCGTGACCCGTGAGAGCGGTGCGCGGATTCTCGAGCGCATCGCCAAGCCCGGGAAGCCGACCAGGGCCCTTCGCAAGCTGTTCGGGAAGCGGTGAGCCATCGAACTCCGGCGCCTGAGCCCTGAGGACGATCGCTCCGACTTCCGCTCGGGCAACATCGAACTCGATCGGTTCTTCCAGAAGTTCGCGGGCCAGAACCAATTTCGTCACCACCTGGGCACCACCTGGGTCGCGGTCGAAGGCGCCCGGATTCTCGGGTTCGTCACGGTGGCTGCAGCCGAGGTCGAGATCGCAGGTCTCCCGGCCTCCCGCAGGAAGGGTCTTCCGGCCTATCCGCTCCCCGCACTCCGCATCGCGCGTCTGGCGGTCGACGCGCGCGTTCAGGGCCAGGGCGTGGGAGCCGAGTTGTTGAAGCAGGCCCTCATCATCGCCCGGAAGACCGCCGACGCCGTGGGCTGCGTGGGCGTCATCGTCGATGCCAAGCAGGACGCCATTCCCTTCTACCTTCGTTACGGCTTCGAGCCGATGACGACGCTTCGAGGCGCGCTCGGGGAGCGCCCGCCGCCGACCAGCCTCTTCCTCCCTCTGGGGCTGATTCCGGCCTGAGCCTCTCAGGCGCGCGGCTCGACCCTCACCTCGCGTCCCGCGATGCCCACTTCCACCTCGAGGAACTTCTGAATCACCTGCACGTGCGTGGTGAGGTGCTCGGTCACCGCCGCCGCGGTGAAGCGGGTGGCGCGCGCCGGCCCCAGGAACCCCGCAGCCGCCAGCGCCGCGGGCAGCAGCACCTGGTCGCCCAGGTGCACGTCGAAGCTCCCGCCTGATTTCGCGAACTCGAGGAAGTGCTCCGCCGCGGTGCGGCCCACCTCCTCCGCGCTCACGCCGCGATCGCCCAGCCAGCTCTCCCCGGCCGTCAGCCCGCTCTCCAGCTGCGTCCACACCAGGGTGGCCGAGCCCTTCGACGACTTCACCTTCGGCGCGACCACCTCGCACTCGGCGTGCAGCCGCGCTCGCCCCAGCCGCTCAGAGGCCGCTTCGTTCTGCCGCCGCGCGATGTCCAGGGGGAGTCCGCCGACGACCGACAACACCTCCGCCCGCGTCACCTGCTCCACCGGCGCGAACACCAGCACACCGTCACCTTGCTGCAGCGGCGCGATCTCCGCGCGCACCGAGCCGCCGCCCTGCGGAAAGAAGCCGGCCGCGTCGAGGTGCAGCGTCAGGTCGAGCCCGTAGCAGCGCACCATCGGCAGCCACACCCGCGCGACGTAGTCGAACGAGGGGCTGAAGGTGACGTGGGTGCCGCCCTTGAGCGTCAGGTGCGAGCCCCCAGCCAGCGCGAGCGGATAGAACAGGCACTGCAGCAGCAGCGAGGTCGCGCCCGCGGTCCCGACGTCGAGCACGCGCGGCTCAGTGGAGATCACCCCCGGATGAAATTCGACCGTCGAGCTGCCCAGCCCCGCGCCTTCCACCTTCGCGGTGCCCACCGCCGCCGCGCCCGTCACGCAGGTGAGGTGCTGGGCCTTGAGCCCCGCTGGCTTTCGTTTCGCCCGCACGTGCTCGAGCCGGAAGGGCTTGCCGGTGATGAGCGAGAGGGCGAGGGCAGACCGCAGCACCTGGCCGCCGCCTTCTCCTTCGCGCCCATCGATGACCACCAGGTTCGACATCATGGCTCCGGGGGACGACCGCCGAAGATGAAGCTGACTCGCGAGGTTACCTCCGCGCGAGCGGGGGCACTGCGCGGGAAACGATCTCCATCGTCGAGCTGTCCAGCCGCGACGCGAGGAACTGCAGCGTGAGCGAAGACACCAACCCGGTGTCGGCGGGCGCGATGCGAAAGCGCTCCAGCAACCCGTCGAACTCGGCCTGGGCATCCGCGGAGGCCTCCAGCGGCAGCTCGTTGATGTGCAGCGAGCCGGGCGCGAGCGTGGGCGAGGCGGTCTGCCAGTCGATCATCTCCGGCACGGCGTCGCGAATGCGCGAGGCCATGCCGAAGCTCACCTTCTCGCGCACCGCGTCTTCGATGAGGCCGAGCACCTGCCCCGCCAGGCCCCGGGCCGCGTTCTCGGGGAGCTTCAGCTGAAGGGTGAA